>NZ_JBRJXU010000177.1:0-103586 GCF_057467645.1 Zarconia sp. | reverse complement strand
TGGATAATTCACCAAACGCGCTCGATCCCGATGGCAAGCGAACCTCACGCAAACAGACTATTTTGCGGGTAAATTGCCAACTTGCTTGTTCAGCGAGGCTTTGAGCTATTTTTGTCGAACCTCATGAATCATCCAGGTTAGGGATCTGCGGGAAAATAACATACCAACCGTAGGGGGAATGCGGCCGTTGACCCCTACAGCAGATTGTTGGCAAGCTGGTATCTTATAGCACTACGCAAATTAGTTAGGACATTTATAAATCCTGAAACTATCTGAGAGTCTACTGTTCCCCGTTCCCCGTTCCCTGTTCCCGCTTCGCGTAGCGCTATATTTTTTGGCAAGTCCCTTAGGACACTTGTGAAACGCAACTGGTATCTTTCTTCCCTAGATCCCGAACCTCCCGAAGCTCCCGACACTCCCAAAGCCCCCAAACCCCTACTCTCCCCGCTGAGCTTTCAAACTAAAATAGGCTTCCATCACCTGACGCGCCAACGGGGCCGCAAAGGAACCCCCCCCTTTTCCCGAATGTTCCCCAAACGCAACTACTACGATTTCCGGGTCGTCATAGGGCCCATACGCCCCAAACCAAGTATGGGACTCGTAGGGGGGGGCTTCCGCCGTACCGCTTTTACCGGCAGTGGGAGGCATCAATGCCGAATCCATTTTTGTTCCCGTTCCATTCGTCACCACCTGCCGCAATCCCTCTTGTAACATTTCCAGGGTGTCCGGCATCAGATTCAGGGACTCCCGCCATTCTTCCAGAGACCCTTTTTTCACCAAATGGGGTTTCACCCGGTATCCGCCATTAGCCGCTACGGCGAACATCACCGCCACTTGCAACGGCGAGGCTTGCAAGTATCCCTGACCGATGGACATATTAATCGTATCCCCCAGAAACCAACTTTCCCCCAGGGCTTCTTGCTTCCAGGCATTATCGGGAACCAGTCCCGGCGACTCTTCGGCAGCGAGTTCGATCCCGGTTAAACTGCCAAACCCGTATCGGCGGGTCCAGTCAATGAGGGTTTCGCCGCCAATTCCCTGGGCGATTTGGTAGAAAAACGTGTCGCTACTCCAGGCCATGGCACCGGGAAATCCCAGATAGCCGAATCCGGCGTTATTCCAGTCCCAAAACTGAATCCCGCCGACGGTGATGAAGGGGTAGGTGGGCAGGACGGTGTAGGGAGAAAAGACTTCAGATTCGATCGCCGCCGTAGTCGTGACAATTTTAAAGGTACTCGCTGGGGGAAAGCCCTGAAGCGCCCGATTGACGAAAGGATGGTCGGCATTTTGCAGCTTTTGCCAGTCTTCATCGCTCATCCGTCCGGAAAATAGGTTCGGATCGAAGCCCGGACGGCTGACCATCGCCAGCACTTCTCCATTATTAGGGTTCATCGCGACGATCGCTCCCTTGATATCCCCCAAAATCTCCTCGGCGGCTTTCTGGAGTTCGATATCGAGGGTTAACTGTACGTCTTCACCTCCTTCTGCTCGTTTTTCTCCCAAGACGCGAATGACTTGTCCCCGGCTATCGACTTCCACTTGCCGTCCGCCCCATTCTCCTCCCAACTGTTTCTCTAGGGCCGCTTCGATTCCCAACTGACCGATAATATCGCCAATGCGGTATTCCCCCTCTTCGGCGTGTTCGAGTTGGTACTCGTCCACCTCCCCCGTATAGCCGAGGACGTGGGCGGCCGTTGCGCCGTAGGGATACCGGCGCACCCCTTCCACGCTCACTTCCACCCCTAAAAGTTCGCGACTGTGTTCTTTGAGGGCGGTTACTTGAGAGGGGGTAAGACTGCGTTGCACCCGCACCGGCAAGAGGGAATAGTAACCAGCCCGTTCGAGTTGGGCGAGCAAACTCCTCTGGGAACGACCGATGAGGGGTGCGAGTTTCGAGAGAGTGGCGACCCATTCTTTAGGTTTTTGCGCCAGGGGCCATAAAAAGAGGGTGTGGGAGATGCGAGAACTGGCGATGACTTTGCCGTTGCGATCGAAAATATTTCCCCGTGCGGGTTGGGTGGGAATGATGCGAATCCGATTGTCTTCTGCCAACTGGCGATTGCGACTGCCTTCGACTAGTTGCAAGTAAGCTAAACGAGTACCGATACCCCCCAGCATCACAGCGCTAATCGCCAACATCACCGATAAAGATTGGTAAAAGCGCCCAACGGTGCGTTTGGTGCCACTTGTCAAGGGGGCAGACTGAATTGAGGTCATAAAGGGACTCAATAGGCGAGAAATATTTCTTCATACGAACTGACATAAGATAATGACACAAAGATGGTATTGATGCTAGTCGGTGCTTCCCTCTAGCGAAATTAGGTCAGGAGTATGAGGAGATTGCAAGGGTAAGCAGGAAGAGAGGACTGTCACCGTGGGTACTGAGTCTCAACTGAACCCACTGGTTCTTTGGCGAAATCCAGTTCAATCTCCTGATGTTGGAGGTGGTTCGTGAAGGTATTGCCGATCCCCTGCTGTGGACGATGCTCGAGCGCTAATGTTCTTTCCGGTAATGCAAAATGCCCCATTGAACTAAGCCGCTTTGCCCAACTTGAGAACAATCGAGCAGCCGTTGCTTCTTCTTCTCAAAAAACTCATCACTCCAGAGCTGTTCCTCAGCTTGGATTTCTTCCATCTTTTTCAAGATTTGCAAATAATTCACGCAAATGTGATGAGTTAAGTCAATTACTTGAACTTCAGCCATCCCAATTTCTCGGGCAACTTGTCGATAATCATCTACGTGCAAGAAATAGACCTTGTGAATTCCGCCGCCGGTGTACAAATTCACAACATTCTCAACCTCTTCTGGAGAAAGACGATCGCCACCAAAGAAATAAGTACAAGCCAGAAACTCACCACCCTTGACTAAAACTCGATGGGCTTCTCTCAAGGCTTGCAATTGAGTATCGCTGTAAAACATCGAATCCTGTGCCCAAGCTGCATTAAATGTAGCGTCAGGAAAGGGTAACTCTTCAAAACTCCCTTGATGCACGCGAATGAAATCACTCAATCCCTCCTCTTGATTGCGCTCGATATTGATGGTATTTTGTTGTTCGCTGAGGTTAATACAAGAGACCTGACAGCCGACGTTTTTCGCAATATATCGTGCTGCGCCACCATAGCCAGAACCTAAATCGAGCAGGTGACTCTCTCGATCCAAGGTCAGCAATGATGTCATATATTCGGTCGTCCGCTTCTTCGCAATATACACATCTTCATTCGGATGTTCGAAGATACCGCAATGGGTATGCTCCCCCGAGACTCTTCGGTAAAACAAGTCCATATCTTGGCTATTGAAATAGCTTTGATTAAAAGTGTCAATTACTGATAAATTAGCCATGGTCGTGTTTTTAGGTTTTCAGAGAATATTTGCGAGACGAATTTGGGTTATAAATTGAGTGGGTGAAGTCTATAAATTTTTCGAACTGACCCGATCGGATCGTCATTGAGCCAAACCGGATTTTGATTCACGTCAGTTATCGTTTCAAGTGGTTACCGCGAATGCCTTCCTCGAGAAGCTGACTGACAATTCCCCGGTCTGGAAAGAAGCGATTTCGATCGAGCAATGCTAGTTTAGAATTAGAAAAACATTGTTGCAATTCTTCTAACAGCAAATTGGCTCCATTATCTGGGGCGTAAAACGTTCTTTCCTGGCTTTTTAAGGTATTCCCCCGTGCCAAGGTTCTGTCAATTTTACCTTGATTAGCTGTCAATTTACCCCGGCCGTGAATCGTTGCTGCTCCTTTGACTGGGTAGGCATAACCATCTGCTTCATCGTCAGGATTCGCATCAATTGATAATCCGGCACCATTGAGAGCCAGATAGATTTCTCCCGGTGATAAAGATACTTCTAGGTATGTATCTGGTACTTTCTCGCTTCCCAGAAACTCGATCGTGCGATTGATGAACTCTACCACCGGTGCAGCATTGAGATTGGAAGACTCAAAGGTGGATTTGGCTCGAAACAGGTAGCCACCATAATTGGGGTCTTTCTCTAACAGGGGAGTCTCGTAAACCCCTCGTTTCGCATCCCCACCCAGCACACCCATCACAAAGGAAAACTGGGGTTTAGTTGCTTCACGAACCACCCATTGCACGAATTGTTCGGGACTTTTACCGGGTGGAATCAGATCGTCGAAGACCGCACGCCAGCGATCGTAAACTGGAGAATTGGGGGAAGGAATCCGAAAAATCGCCTCGACGGGAATAAAACCCGTGGGTTCTCGGTTGGGATTGCTAATGCTCAGAAAAACGATAATTAGAGGCACATTACTGCGCTCGTTCCAATACCCATCCGTGTGCTGCTTGATATAGCCACCGCCATAGCCAGCATTCACATCATACTTGTCTCGATCGGGTCGCATAGTGTGCATGGTGGAATTGAGATCCATGTCTGCATCCATCCAGGGAAATTGGTTGTGGATGCCACAAATGGCAGCGAGCAGTAGTTTTGGCACCAGCAACTTCGCGGAATAGTCTTGGATCTCTTCCCGGGTTTTGAGGGATTCTGGAATCCGAAACCCATTAGGGGAAATTAGATCGGTCGGATCGATGTCGGTAAACAGATCGTCGGGTAGAAACTGGATTTTTTGAATGTAGGGAATCGATCGATCGTTGCGATCTTGGCACTGGCTCGCTGCGGAGAATAATTTCCGGTAAGCTTGGAAGCAGGTTAAAGCCTCTTGTTCTCGGTTTTCTTGCAGGATTTCGGTAACGGCGTAGCCCAATTTTTTGAGCACGATCGAATCGCAGTTGGGATAATAGCCTTTCTGTTGGGACAGAGAACGTTTGGTTCCCCCATATTTGAGCTGGGGATTGAAGTGCTGAACATCATATCCTTTGCGGGCTACATCCATTAAGTAATGGGCGATCTCTGTTTGCGTTTCGGGTTTGAGTTCGATAATTCCGATTTGTTTCCTAGACATTTTTGAATGGATTACTCCGGATTGAATTACTGAACTACGAATACTCAGCTGATGAGCTTTGGCAATGCTTGCTCAATTTGTAATAGGGCTTGATTAATGAACTGTTGACCTGATTCTTCCGTTTTTTGTCGATCGATAGTTCGAGCCGAAGTTTCGATAACTGCTTGGGGCAAACCGACAGCAAAACGAAGATAGCAATCGTCTGGACGGCCGATCGGGACCGTAGAAACTTTCGCTTCTACCAACAACCACAATGCCACTTCAAAACTCGTATGAATCTGGTTCTGGAGATACAAAGACTCTAAGTTCAGTTTGCCTTGTGCGAGAACTTGAAGCTTTTCTAAGAAATCAGCAGTAACCTGACAACCTTTAAAAGCGGAAAAGTTGGCGTAAAGATACATTCCGGCTTCAGGAACAAAGCGAGCGGGCTTCCGATCCATTCCATCAGAGTGAGTGATACCCTGTTTTTCAAAGATAGTATTTAAGCCCTCAGCCAATTGATTTAATCGACTTTCATACAGGCTTCCAGCCCATTGAAGCGTTTTTTGGGGATCTCTTTGAATTACAGCACTTAACGCAATTTCTCCCATCCCATTGGAAGTAATCACGGTAGATTTCTGAGGAATTCGCATGGCTTGAAGCAACTTAACATTCTTAGAAGCCCCCAAACCGAGTAATGTACCGCAATTGCCTTCCTTAGAGAGAGTACAAGCAATCAGCACCGATTCTATTAACTCATGGAGACAAGCTCTCTCTGATGCTTGGGCGCTCTGAAGTCGCTTGTGTAAAGCTAAACCAAACGTTGGATGTTCGTTGACTTCTCCATGATGAAAGAGAGGAACATAAGCTTCATCTAGTACAATCAGAGGTGGCGAAATTTGGTGCTGTTTTCTTCGGGTAATTTCCTCGATCGAGATATCGATAATTTCATCCCAATCTTCTAGTGTGAGGGTGGCTCCAGAGGGGTTATTGGGATAGTTAAAAACAATTATCTTTGCCTCTGGATAATTGCGAAATGCAGTTTCGATCGCCTCGGGTTGAGGTTTCCACTTATCCCGTTCCCGAGTGGGGATCGTTACCATTTTTCCCCCAGCTAAAGCAAAGGGTTGCTCGTACTGAGGAAAACAAGGTTCGATAAACAGACCGATATCCCCTGGATCGATCGCAGTGGTACAAAGACAGTGAAATAGATGGGTAAACCCAGTGGTGAGGTTAATCTCCCGGTGGGGATCGAATTCTAATCCGTACCGCTGTTGGAAATATCGAGCTGCATCCTGGCGAGCTTTAAGGGAACCATAGTGAGGTGTTCGGTAAAGGGATATGTCCTTCGTACTCACTTGATGAATAGCCTCCTGCACGCCAGGAATGGCCCCATGCCCCGGAGAGCCACTATTCAAACTCACAACTCCTTTGCATTGGCTGGCTAAGGCAGCAAACATCACAAAAGGTGACTCTTTTAAGTTTTGAATTCTTTCAGAAATTTTGACCACTAAATTTGCTTTCCTTCTGCTTAAAGTTTACGTCTAAAAACTATATAAAATTTAGTTTTTTTTTACGCCAAGATTACAGTCCGCAAGATTTCAATCGAGCATCGAGATTCGCCCCCGCAGACCCCAAATTCGGTCGAGAGGGATAGATTTTATTGAGCTGAATCTGTTGGTCTGGAGTTATATTTTCCCAACCCAATCCGATAATTTTTTCCCGTTCTTTAAACCGCAGTTGAGCGCTTAACCCATACTCTCCCTGGGAATATTTCGACCACAATCGATCGATGAGAATTAAATCTTCGCAATAGACATTCGCCCGCGCCAAAATTAACAATTGAGTACGGGTGCGGCGGCTGGCGGTATCCCAATCTCCGGCGGCAAGTAACGTTTGCAATTGACCGTAGGTATCCGCTTGGCGGGCGATCGATCTTGCCGTTGACTCGTTGGTTCTCGATTCCACCTGAGAGGCTCGAGTTTTGGCTTCTTGGAATTGACCGTTGGCTAAGGCTTGGCGGGCAGCTTCGAGATTCTCGGCATCTTCTTTGCGCGCCACCACCGCTTCTTCCACCCAGACGATGGTTTGTTCGGCTTGTTGCTTCCGGTAGGGATTCGTAATCTGCGCCACGGCGGCTTTGGCTTCTGCAAAGCGTTCCCCATCCAGGGCTTGTTGCACCTCCCAAGCATAAATTTCGTCGAAAATATCGAGGGCTTGTTCTTGCCAGTGGGGGGTGGTGACCCGTTCGAGGGCCTTTTTGGCATCGTAGTAGCGCTCTTCGTTCATGGCTTTGCGAGCCAGTTCCAGGCGGGTTTGATTCTGCATCCATTCTCGACTCCACTGCTCCGTTGCATCTCGGGCGGCAGCAAACAGGGAACTCATCTCGGGAATATCTCCAGCCAAAGCCAAGGCAAGATTTAACTGACCGGCGTTATACTTTTGGGTGGCTTCGTCGAGCAGTTGCCGCGACCAACCATCGACGAGTTCGACTGCTTCAGTTTCCTGGTTGAGGGGGGCTGGCAGTTCGGTAATGGCGGCGATCGCCAATCCCAATTTACCCGAACCGGCCAGTTCTTGGGCTTTATCCACCTGACATCGATACAAGCGCTCGCTGCTTTGGGGACGCAGGGGTAAGTTTTGCCAGATTTTCTGGATGTGAGGGGAGCATTGACCGGCATCGGTGGCATCTCGAAGCAGGTTGACCGTCTCGCCGGCAACGTCCAAAGCCTCTTCGTATCCGCGACGAAAATCGCTAAAATCTCCCACCGCCATCAACACCAAAGCTGCCCCCACTCCGATAGGTAAGGGGAGCAAATTAGCCAGGTTGAAGTTGATGCGCCGTCGCGGTCGTTGGGGGCGCGGGGGGATGAGGGAAGCCGGATCGAACTTAATCTTGAGTTTGGGGAGGGCAACGACGGGTTTAGTCCGTGGTTTGGGCGGTGCGACAACCGGACGGCGAGAGACGGGTTTGGGATTTTTGGGGGGGAAGGGATCCCGTCCGCCGAGTTTTTGCGCTCTCTCGCACCAGGGGCAGGTGGGTAAATGCTGGCCGTAGCGGTGTTGGGGATTGTGGGGACATTCGCGCAATTCTTCTTCGGCTTCTTTGAGGACTTCCACCCAGGTTTTGGCCGATGGTCGCAATTTGGGGTTGATATGACCGCTCTCGAAACAGCGAACGAAGAGTTGGGCGACTTTGGGATGGACGATGGACAGGGGCGGTGCGAAGGGTTTGGGGCGGTAGTTGAAGATATGGGGGGAGTAGGGAAAATGGCCGGCGGCAATGCGCGCTTCCTTGGCGGGGGGTTCTCCTTTGCCGGTGTAGACGCCATCGAAGGGGTGGGTTCCTTCCATCAGCAGTTGGAAAATCAGCACCGTCAAGCCAAACACATCGTGGTCGGGGGTGCGATCGATCCGGGCGAAGGTTTCCCCTTGCAGTTCGGGGGGGGTAAACTCGGGCTTGCCGACGGGACAGCGATAGGTTTTGCGGTAGCGGCGATCGCGAACTTGAAACGAATCGGTGTCCACCAGGGTGACGAGGGCGCGATCGGATACGAGAATGTTCGACTCGTTCACGTCACCGATGACGTACCCCTTATTATGCAGAGTGGCGGTGGCCGCTGCCAGGTTGCGGGCGGTGCGGTGGAGGTAGAAATAGTCGAAAAAGCGGAACTTTTCCCGTCGGGTTTTGGGGTTGTAGATTTCGTGCAGGGGATGGGATTCGGTAACTCGGCGCATCAGGAAACCGAGGATGCGATCGCCGCTGCCGAGCAAATCTACCGGCCAGGCTATGGAAAAGGAGTCATCCGGGGGGTTGGCGTACATCGCCAGCAGTTTCTTGCCCCGATCGGGAGTTTGTTGGTTGGTATGGTAAACTTTCGCCACCAGGGAAGGCTCTCCGGCGACGGCGTAGATTTTTCCCTCCCCGCCACCACCGAGTTCCGCTGACAGGATTACGGGTTGTCTGTTGGATAGGCGAAACGCACGCATAGGGACAATTTACCACCCCTACGAGCGAGTGGGAAGGGTCTGGGGTTTTCGGTTTTTGGGGGCTTGGAAGGAATCGGTGTCTAAGAGCGTTACTAAGGCGCGATCGCGATCGAAAGTGCTTCTAAAGTTTTTTTGATAAGCGTACTAAAAATAGACACACTTTCCCCTTGGAATTCATATTGATGATTATATCATCCGCTTGAAACCCAGCCAACTCGTGCCGAAAAAATTTTTGATTCTCAATAAATTAGGGGTATTCTCAGAAAAATTGGGGACGCGATCGAAATTTTTGAGATCCGGGTTCGCTTTTCCTCACCTTTTTTATTCGGTATACCGAATTTAGCCTTGCGAATTCAGATATCGCTCGACTAGGAGGATGGCAACGATATCGTCGATCGGAGGCGGGGGCGATCGCATGCCTTGGGGAACGAGGCGCGAAAGTCCTTTGGGGGGGTACATCTGCCAGTAGGAAAATATGTCAAATGGGTTTTATATCACAATCCATTCCCAATCAAAATAAACGAAGCCCAATAATAGGGATGTTGCAAACGGCGATCGCTCATGTTCGTTCTCAACTCTTCCGGAATCGCCACCGCATCAAGTATTTCGGGTTGCTGCGTCAAAGCCAAATCCTCCCCGGAAATCATCGCCAGTTGGGCTTGCCGCAAAGCCTCCGCCTTCGTACTGCCATTTTGCAGTTGGCTGTAAAACACGTTCATCAACGCTTGGGTACCGCCATCGTGTACGATCCACAGAGAGGCGATCGAAGCTTTAGCTCCAGCCCGCTGCATCTGGTAGCCCAAGCCTAAAATCTCTGCCCCCGATCCTAAATTGCCCCCCAAGCCGGTTTCGCAGGCGGAGAGTACCACCAAATCCACCCCGTTCAAATTCCAGTTGCGAACGTCGGCAACGGTAGCCGGGGTTCCATCGCCGAACAGGATAAAGGATTCCTCGGGAGTTCCCACCACCATCGCCCCGTGGGTGGCAAAATGCAACACGTTCCGTTCCCCCAGTTTCGGCTTCGTATCTTGGAGGTTGAACGCCGCATCCAATAGTTGGGTGGTGTCGGGAACAGTGGCAGCGAGGAGGGCAACTTCTACCCCAGCGTAGGGTAACCCTTGGAAATCGAAAACCTCTTCTCCCATCGTCAAGCTATATTCTCCGGTGGTAAATGCCCCGGCGAGAACTCGCAGTTTCTCGGAAGGTTGGCTGTTGAGATCCGTCAGGGACGCTGCGGTGATATTATTAACCCGGTAGCGCTCCACCAACCATCGATCGCCATCGTGTAGGGCAGCCAGGGGAATGTAGCGCAGTTGTCCGTCGGGGGCGTAGAGAATCGTTTCGGCGTTGGCAGCTTCCAGGTCGTTTTCCAGAGGTTCGATCAGCCATTGATAGAGTTGTTCGGCGGGGGTTCGGACGCTGGAAATGGGTCGGTGGGGACGAACTAAGGCGCGACGAAATTCCAGAATGGTTTGGGCGAGTTCCTCTTTACTCACATTTACCGTGCGGCGGATGGGGGGCGAGTGGGGAGTCGAGAGGATGAGTTCGAGGCGATCGTCCAGGATTAGAGGATATAACAGAACGGCGTTTTGTTGCAAGTTTTGCAAGTTGTCCTGCAAGCCGATTAAGTCTTCGAGGTCATCGACTAAGTCGGGTTTGCGAGTTTGGGGGGAGAGTTGGGCGATGCGGGTTTGCACGTCGTCGCTGTCGATGAAGGCGTTGAAATCGCGAATCAGGGTTTCGCGATCGCCAATCAGTTGCGCGAGGCGTTCTTCTTCTTCGGGGGTGCGATCGTCGTTCTGCCGCAGTTGGCTGAGTTCTTCCCCAACGGCAATGGCGCGATCGAGAATGGCTTGGTAACCGGCTTCAATTTCTCGTTCTGCGGGTAAACTGGGGATGCCTCGGCTAGTGAAATCGTTCCCCCGAACATCCTGGAGGTAGTTATCGAGTTCCTCGACTTTGAGTAAATCTAAGACTTGTTGGGCTTCGAGGATGCGATCTTGTTGCAGGAGTAAGTCGGCGAGGGCGCGATATTCGGCTTCGCGTTTGCTCAAAAATACCTTGGCAAATTCCGATTCGGAAGCCAAGCCGGTTCCGGCATATTCCCCCCGAATTCGTTCGTAGTCGTTAATTGCCCCTTTGTAGAAAACGATCGCCAATTCCCGCCGCCCTTCCTCAGCAAACAAACTGCCGAGATTTCCCATCGTCGTCCCCACGAAATCGAAAGCGGCAAACTCCGGTTGTTGTTGGAGGGCATGGCTGAGGCTGAGGGCTTCTTGGTAAAATGCGAAAGCCCGATCGAATTCTTGTTGCTCCTGATAGCTTTCCCCCAATTCGTTAAGAGTTGCAACTTCTTGAAGGCGATCGTCTGCGGCTTGAATTCGGGTTAAATATTGTTGGTGAAATTCCAGGGCAGATTCCGCTTCTCCAGTGCTTAAATAGAGATTACCAATCTGTTCGAGTAACTCAATTTCACCCGCAATATTGCTACTTAATTCTTGCTGAATGGCAACGGCTTGTCGGTAGGCATCTAAGGCTTGTTCGGTTTGTTGTAATTCCAGATGCAGTTCCCCCAAAGATTGCACAACTGAAATTTCTCGATGGCGATCGCCTGACTCTCGAGAAATTTCCAGGGCTTGTTGATAAAACTCTAGGGCTTCTTCATTCCGTTCCAATTGTCGATAGGTATTCCCCAGACCTTGTAAAACTCGGGCTTCCGAACTTCGATCGCCTAATTCTCGATAAATTTCTAAGGCTTCTTGGCGAAAAGCAATAACTCGATCGTACTGTCCCGCTTCAAAAAAAATTTCGGATAAATACCTGCTGAGGGAGTGAGCAACAGAATCGCGACCGTACACCGCTTCATTAATGGCAAGATAGCGATCGTAGAATTCCCACGCCCGATCGTATTCCCCAAGTTTAACGTATATGTCACCCATGCGAAACAAGGGATCGAGTTGATTTCCCCTATCCCCTAACTCTTGGTAAATGGATAACGTCTGTTGGTAAAATTCCAACGCCCGATCGTATTGTTCCGCTTTGCCTGCGGTTACTCCTAATTCGGAGAGAATCTTGGCTTCGGCCTCCCGATTTCCCGACTCGCGAACGAAGGTTAAATAAGGTTGAGACAGTTCTAAACCGCGATCGAATTCTCCATCCCAGCTGTAGACATGCAGGAGAAGGAATAACACTGTGTATTCTCGTTCGATCCCATTCCGTTCTCGTTGTAAAGTTAAATATTGCTGATGAATTTCAACAGCGGTTTCCGCTTCTCCTCGATTTAAATACGCATATCCCAAAGATTCCAAAGCATAAATTTCTCCTTCCCGATCTTCCAACTTGCGAGCGAGACTCAATCTCATCTCAAAGAAATCCACTTCCAGTCGATGGGAGCTCAGTTGCCAAGTATCCTCCCAGAACCATAGAGAACGGTCAATTCTCGTCAATTTTTCTCGATCGGTTTCTGCTTCTACTAATTCCGCGTAAATATCGAGAGACTGTTGCAAAAACTCATCGGTTTGTTCTGTTAAATCTTGCCTCCAATACGCCCAAGCTAGCGATTGGAGAACCTCGGCTTCTCCCAATCGATTGCCTTGCCGTTGTTGCCGGGTGAGGGCTTCCTGAAAAGATTCCAATCCCGGTTTGTACTGTTCGGCATCGATATAGGCTTGGCCCAGCCGCAACCAAGCCCAGGCTTCTTTGATTTCGTCGCCGAGTTCCTGCCGAATGGCCAAACAGTGTTGATAAAACTCAAATGCTGCCTCGAACAGGTCTCGAAAGCGGTATCTGTCTCCCAGTCGGCAGAGGGCTTTTGCCAGAGCATCGCGATCGCCTTGTGCTTCTAAAAGGGTAATATAAGTGCGATCGAATTCCAATGCTTTCTCGTATTCTCGTCGATGAAAGTAGATATCACTAATCCTTTGTAGGGTTCTCGCTTCGAGTTCTGTCTCGCCAATTTCTCGATAAATTGCCAGTGCTTGTTGGTATGCATCGAACATCCGTTCCGATAAGACCGGATCGCTGTAGCGATTGAATTGATCTCCGATTTTCGACAACGCCTCCGCTTCGGTAATCCGATCGCCCCGTTCTCGATAAATCGATAACGCTTCCTCAAATTTGGCAACGGCGGCTTCTACATTTTCCCCCAAAAGATCGATCCCTTCTTGGAGCAATTCCTCTGCCTGGGCTGTGCCATCTTGACGGGTTTGCGCCTGGGCAACCGTTGGCGTAAAAGTCGGCACTTCGATAGGGGATATTGATAGCAGTAACGTGGCAACACTCAAAGAAATCAGACGCATAGATAATTCCTCGATCGATAAGCCTGTCATCGGGTATGGAGTTGAAACAGCTTCAGTTCGCGAATTGGAGCCATGACTTTTCTATAGGTATCGTATCAATCGAAAATATGCAGTGGCGATCGGAAATTGACCATGACCGGTCAATCCGATGGTGAATACGCCAAATAATAATCGATCCACTGTCGGTGAGGGTCTTTGACGCCTACCCCGTATTTTTTCTTTGCCAGTCCCCGATCGGGTAGGAGATTCGCCGGTGATTCGCAATACAAGCTGTCTTCTTTGGAACGATTGGGGCTTTCGAGTTCCTCGCGAATCAACACCCACCAGATTAAGCTGACACCACGACGACATGTACCCCATTTGGTGGATGTATCTTTAACTTTTTTCTCGAAGGGTCGTCGATTTATATTCGATCGATTACAGTATCGGTAAAGCCGATTTCATTTAAATATTCCCTGACTCTATCTCCGTATATTTTTTCCAATTTAATATTGTGGGAAATGCAATCTCGAATATAAACCATTTGGCTTTGCCGTGATGCGATCGTTCAATTCCCCGCCCGAAAATCTAATTTGACTCGATCGAATGGCTTGGACTCGACCGATCGAAAATTACTCATCTCAATGATTTCATCGATCGACTTCAAGTCTGGCAGTTCGCACGATATCGGTTTTGCCGATGCAAGGCAAATCAGTTCGTACAGAAAATAGGATGGATTAACATGGCACATCAAAAAAAGTTTTTTGGCAAGTTATTTGACTTTTCCTTTTCCGAATTTGTCGCCGTCCAAATTATTGGCGTACTTTACATTTTGGGGCTAGTCGTTATTGGCTTTGCCGCAATTGCGATCGTCATTGGAGGCTTTCTTCAAAGCAGTTGGCACGGACTGGGCGCACTTATTGTCGCTCCTCTATTTTTCCTGCTCTATGCGATTATCGTCCGGGTCAGTTTAGAAGGATTTGTCGCCTCCATTCGGACTGCAGAAAATACACAACGGATTGTCGAGTATTTAAGGCGCAGAAATCCATAGTCGATCGAGGTTTGGGGGAGCATTAAGTTTGGCTGTATCGTTCGCTCCGAACTGGTTGATGCGTTTTTCTCTCTTTCCTGACCTCCCGAAATCGAACGTCGCCATTTTCGTTACAAAACTTTTTGTTTGACCGCTTTTTGAAACCGGTACACGGTCAAAATGATTGAGAATCGCATCATTTTGGGAACGAATTGACGGGGCTTTGGCGATGTGGTAACTTAAATCTGGGGGGATACCATATCTATTTATCGTACGTAAAACAAGATTTCGATCGAAAACAGCTTTAAAATTGCCACTCAGAAAACTCGCCTCAAATCGAAAATCCATAGCGCTACGCCAAGGGTGAATCCAATTTTCGTTACAAAAATTTTTGTTTGACCGCTTTTTGAAACCGGTATACGGTCAAAATGATTGAGAATCGCGTCATTCTAGGAACGAATTGACCGGCTTTTGGCGATGTGGTAACTTAAATCTAGGGGAATACTATATCTATTTATCGTACGTAAAACAAGATTTCGATCGAAAACAGCTTTGAAATTGCCACTCAGAAAACTCGCCTCAAATCGAAAATCTAAAACTCCCTATTGCAGCGCGGCAGAAAGAAATGACCAGCCCTCAATCATTGAAAACTATGTAGAGTACAAATTTTTAATTTTTAATTTTGCGGACAGTGAGCGGTGTCGGTTTGAGTCCCGTTCAACTTTTCAAGACGCATTTTTAATGACCCGTAGCGGCATTAAGCTAAGGGTAAATAAAAGCGAAACTCGCTCCCTTGCTTCAACTGACTTCTCACCTGAATTTCTCCCCCTTGCAACTCCACCAAACGGCGGGTAATTGCCAATCCAATGCCCGTGCCGCCAGAATTGCGAGAACGAGAGGGTTCTGCGCGCCAAAATCGCTCGAACACGTGGGGTAAATCCTGGGGGGCGATGCCAATTCCCGTATCGACGATCGCCAACCAAAGCCGATCGGTTCCCCGCCAAGCGCGCACGACGATCGAACCCGACGGCGTATACTGCATGGCGTTACCAATCAGATTGATCAGTATCTGTTCGGTGCGATCGCGATCGGCCAGTACCAAAGGCAAGCGATCGGGACAATCCAACTTCAAAACCGGTCCATCTTCGAGTAACTGCTCGGAAAATCGCTCCACCAACGACTCCAACAGCGGATACACATCCAGCGGCTGCACGTCAACAGTTAAATATCCCGTTTCCGCCTTTGAGAGTTCCTGCAAATCGTTCACCAACCGTTCGAGGCGTTGCGTTTCTCGCGCCAGTTGTTGGTAAATTTCCGGGGAGGGTTCGATGCGTCCTTCCGCCATCTCTTCAAGGTATCCCCGCACCACCGTCAGTGGCGTTCGCAGTTCGTGAGTCATATCGCTGACGAGTTCTCGCCGCCGCTGCTCGATGCCTTCAATGCTGTTCGCCATCCGATTGAAACTGGCACTGAGTTGGTTGAGTTCGGGAATCTCGCTTTTCGCCATCCGCCGATCCAAATGTCCGGCGGCAAATTGGTGGGTGATGCGGCGCATCTGCATCAGCGGTTCGGTAATGCGTTGTGCCACCCAATAACTCAACCCACCGGCAGCGGTTGCACCCACCAATACCGACCAAAACGTACTCCGATTCCAAGTCGTTTCAAACCCTTCTACCAAATAAGTGCGTACCGATCTCACGTTGAAAAACGGCATCGGTTCGAGTCGTTCGAGTTGGAGGACGAACTGTCGGGGAGAATAGACTTTACTAATTAGAATAAAACTCGCCAATCCCACCCCCATTACAAAAAGATGGGAGAGAAACAATCGCGATCGCAAATCGATTTTAGCCACGGTAGAATTGGGAGGTGGTGCTGTAGGGGCAAAGCATTTGGGCGATATCTCATTGCAGAAACGATACTTTATATATCCAAATGCTTCGCCCTCCAGAGTTTAGGGAAGATATGGTAACACGGGGACGCGAAGAGGGGGGAGAGAATGAAGAATTCAAAATGCATGTCGGGGAACATCTTCACTAAATCCAAGTAATAAGTGATAAGTAATAATTCGTATAGGTGAAGCCAGAATTCAACGGAATGTTTGCCTCTTGATTCATGAAGAAAAAATTTAGACCGAATTCGTTTATTGAATCCTCTGATTTTCAGCACCGGTCAAACTTATTACTTGCAAACGCTGACCCATTGTCAATTTATTCTTCCTACACCCTACACCCCACACCCCACACCCCAAATCAGCCATCTTCAAACTTATACCCAACCCCCACGATGGTTTTAACAAATTGGGGATTAGACGGATCCGGTTCAATTTTTTTTCGCAGTCGGGCGATGTGGGTATCGACAACCCGTTCGTCGCCAAAAAAGTCATTTCCCCACAGCTTTTCAATCAGTTGGGCGCGACTCCACACTCGTCCGGAATAGCTCAAAAACGTGGCGAGTAACTTAAATTCAAGGGTAGTTAAATCTAGGGGTTGGGAACCGACCCCTTCTAAGTGGCGCGATGCCGTATGCCGATCGAGATCGACGGTAAAATGGGGGCTGGTGTAGGTATTGCTTTGTCCTCCCTGGCGCAGGCTGCGTCGCAACAAGGCTCTCACCCGCGCCACCAACTCCCGAGGACTGAAGGGTTTAACGAGATAATCGTCGGCCCCCGTGGATAAGCCGATGACACGATCGATTTCTTCCCCCTTCGCCGTCAGCATCAAAATATAGGGGTCTTTCTCCCCCGGTTTTTGGCGGATGCGGGCGCAGACTTCCAACCCATCCAACTGCGGCAGCATCAAATCGAGCACCACCACATCCGGTTGCGATCGCGCAAATGCATCTAACGCCCCCCAACCGTCTGCAGCCAGAACGCACTCAAAACCTTCCCGCGTCAAAGTTTGCTCGATGAGGCGGGCGATTTCGAGGTCGTCTTCGACAATGAGGATTTTCATCGGGATTACGCCGAGGGGTCGATCGCAGCGATACAGTCAATTTCTACAAGTACGTCTTTGGGTAATCGGGACACTTCCACGCAGGCGCGCGCCGGTGCGGTTGCTTCATCGAAATAGTTAGCATAAACGGCATTGACGGCGGCGAAGTCGTTCATATCCGCCAAAAACACCGTGGTTTTCACCACATCGGTCCATGTTGCCCCGGCTGCACTCAGAACCGCTTTGAGGTTCGCCATCACCTGTTCCGTTTGTTTGGCCACATCGCCGGTATGCACGAGTTGACTCGTTTGCGGATCGATGGAAATTTGACCGGCAGCGAACACCATTTTTCCGCTGGCGGCGATCGCTTGATTGTAGGGTCCGACGGGGGCCGGTGCGTTATCGGTGCGAATGACTTGATGGCTCATATTCAGAATTGACGAACGGACAATTGACGAACGGACAATTCCCGTTTTTCTCTAAAAGTGCGATCGAGTTGAAAAGGAGCGGCTTTTAGTTGGAATTGTGACCGATTGTCTTGTCTATTTATCTTACGATCGCAATCGCCCTCAATTGCTTCTGGGCAGCATGGGACGATCGCCTCAAAGATGGTCTACAATGCACCCAAAGCAATTATCCTCAGTGTAAATAATTCGCAATCGTGACGAATCCAACTCATCGAGTCGTTCAACCTCCCTCCATCGAACCGACTTTCTACTATTTTGCTTACGGCAGTTGTATGTGTCCTGTGGATTTGCAGCGTACTTTGGGGGAAAATACCCGCAACTACGTCGTGGGCAGGGCAATTCTCAAACAACACCGACTGGGTTTCAATCGTCGATCGCACCATCGCAACTGCGGCGTGCTCGATATCGTTGGCGATTCCCAGTCTCACGTCGAAGGGGTGCTGTATCGGCTGCCGTGGCGATTGAGCGATCGCCTCGACGAACGGGAAGAAGTACCGACCGGAGGCTATCGCCGGAAAACCATCGAAGTTAAATCGGGCGATCGTCGCTATACCGAAGTGCGAACGTACACCGTCGTCGATAAACTCTCCCGAGAACTCGCCCCCAACGATTGGTATTTTCAAGTGGTGTTGCGGGGTGCGGTGACGTGCGGCCTTTCAGAGCAGTATTGCTGGCAGTTATTCGAGCACATGCACCGATTGCAGCTCGATCGGCAAGCAGTTTGACGGGGATTTATTCGGTCGCTTCACCGACAGGCGAGCGGAGAATTTTCACCAGTTCGATCGCCCGATCGAATTCTAAAGTATGAGGTGAGTATTGGTTTGAAGTCAGGGTGCCGAGCGTCAATCCAATGCCCCGAATTTGATGCAATTTTTCTATAACTTCTAAAATATTGTTTGAGTTCAAATCAACTGAAGCTAGAAAAGGATTTATTTTTGCCAGATCGTTAATATCTTCGATTTGAAGTTCTTCTGGATATTTTGGGCATTCAGTTGTGAAGAAATGCCAGGAATTTTGAACGATCGGCAGAAGTTCGATTTGAAAATAAGCGGCATTTAGCTCGCCTATATTCTCTAAACGGCTTAAAATCCAGGAGGGATCGTCCTCGTAGGATGCCTCAAGTCCTGCATAAATTAAACCCACCCCCATTTCTTTCAATTTTTGACGAAAATTGAGGGGCGGAATCTCTGGGAACGGAATCTGCACGTAGCTCAGTCCAAAGGTTTCAATGAGATTCAGGCAAGACTGAGTATTAAAATCTTGAAAGGAAATCTGACCGCAAACTTTCGCATATTTTAAAGCTTTCCGAATTTCAATCGCTTGTTTTTCGGTAACTTTTCGTCGATCTATAAATCGAATTTCATCGCTGAAACTCACACTCACAATATCAACTCCTAAGTTATCGAACTCAGAAGCTTCACCGACAGAATGAATGCGATCGACTTTGATGATTTTTGAAGATCGAGTCCGCGTATTCATGGTTGACTCGCACGACTTTACGATCGCTCGATAATGGTTAACGCGATAAAATGAACTGTAGAGGTATCGCCATCGCGAAAGTAACGCTGTCCGATCTCCTCGAATTTACGCACCACATTGCCAGGAAGGTGAGCTTCGAGATCTCGATCTGCACATGAGGCTCGATCTTCATATTCCCAAGTACCGATGAGGGGTTCAAATTCCACAGCGACCTCTGCGAACGCTTCCTCCGTTTTACTGAGTAGCAGGAGGCTAAAGGTATCCCCGGAGAGTTGTCTCCAGCGCAGTTCGCGATCGGCATCGAACATCCGTCCTTCGGGAGTGGGAAAGGCTTCGTGCAGTTTTTTGACGATATCGCTGACTCGATGGTGCCATCGAAGACAGTAGTAACAGTCTGGATTCTCTAAGCGTTCTAACAATGTTTGGAGTTCTTCTGTCGAGACAGATTTTTTGATGCCAACGAATCCTGGCATAGACTTCTTCACACCTTAACAGACGTCGGATTCTCAAGAAAATCGCTTCTTTTCACGATTCTAGCCTAGATATTTTGGCTTTTGCCTCCTGCGGCTGACCCCACACAATCCGCTCGTGTTTGTAAATCGCCATACCCGGTTTTGCGCCTTTGGGTTTGTAAACGTGTTTCGGTTCGGTATAAATTACAGGGGCGAGATCGCTTTGGCTCGCACGACTGTAATAAGCCGCAACATTGGCCGCAAATTGCAAATCGCTCGAATCGGGAACGGCCCCCGGTTCCAAACGCAACAAAACGTGACTGCCGGGAATTTCTTGGGTGTGGAACCACAAATCGTAATCGTTGGCAACCCGGAAGGTAAGGCGATCGTTTTGTTGGTTGTTGCGACCGACGAGAAGCTCGAAACCGCTGGGGGTTTGATAGGAATAAAAGTGATTTTGAGCCTTGTCGGCATTGCTGCGGCTGCGGTATTGGGGAACTGGTAAGTACTCTTGTTCGATGAGTTCGTCGCGGATTTCTTCGAGGGCGAGCAGGTCGGCGGGGGATTGGTATTCGCTATCTCGATCGAGGGATAATTCTACCTGTTCTAAATAGGAAATCTCGCTATTAACTTGCGCCAGTAACGGTTCGACAGCCAGACGCGCGCGTTTGAGTTTTTGATGTTTTTTATACAGCAATTGTGCGTTTTGAACGGCATTTTTTTCCGGATTGAGCGGAATCTTCACCGGCTCTCCCGTTTCAAAATCTTCGAGCATAATTTTTTTCATTCCCGGCTGCCATTGATGCAAGTATGCCATCAATAAATCCGCTTGCTGCCGGAAAGAATCCGCATCGTCGGATTGTTGCAATCGTTCCTGAAAGGTATTTTGTTTCACCCGCAATTTTGCCAGCAAGTTTTTGAGTTTTTGCGCCAGTTGGTGGCGAAGTTGCTTGAATTCTTGATGGTTCAGTTGTTCGGTGTAATACTCATCGAGCAGCACTTGGATAGTCTCGGCTTCTCGTTGCACATTCCACCCGAGTACTGTATATCCCCCACTCGTCCAACTCGGTTGAAATTCTTGGGTTTTCAAAGCTTTGAGCCATGCTTGCCATTGTTGAAAGAGCTGCTGCCACTCAGTGGGGTTGAGCGTATCGGTATTGCGATCGGGATCTAAACCGCTCGATCGCACCATCGACAGTACCAGCGCCGAACTCAACCCCCGATAGTTTTTTACCAAATTCCGACGCAAGGTTCCGGGCACCAAACTCACCCGTTCTTGCCAATGCCCTTGAGATTCCTCCAAACTCGGCATCGGATCGGTGAGTGCGGGGGGAACTTCGTAGGTATCGCCGGTGAGAACTGGACGAACGCGGGATTTATCGGCACTAACTTGGTGGGCGGCAGTGACGATTTCATGGGTGGCGTTGGTGAGAATGGCGTTGCTGTAGTTTCCCATAATCTCCGCGTAGAGGTGCCAGAGAATCGGATCGCCGGGACGGCGGGCGAACTGGAAGTCTAGAACCCTTTCCCAGGGGGCGATCGCCTCGATTGCGACTAAGGCGAGTCCTTTGAGTTGGTGGCGCAGTTGGTCGCTAAAGGTGAAAGTATCCGGTGCTTTCGGGGGGGGAGTGCCGATGCAAACTCGTGCGGCTTGGGGATGCCAGGAGAGAGTCAGCCAGCCGCGACGGTTGAGAGTTCGCAGGGCAAAGTAGAGGTGAGTGCGATCGCGCTGGAAAATTTGCTCGATTCTTGCCGGCAGCCACTGGGTGCGTAATTCGGTGCAGGCAGCAGTGAGGGTGGTAAAGTCAACGGGTTGCATGGCAGTTTGTGGGGGAGTAGGTGCGATCGCGACAAAACCCATCGCGATGTGGGGTTCGGACGTGGGAACTGCTGTGGCGGTGGGGATTTCACCCCCGGAAATTGCCACTGCTCCAGAATCAGAGCCGGCGTTAAGATAAAAACTGACGTTAAATTTACATCATTATATGGGTCGAAAGTTTTTACGTGCGATCCAACCCGCTTTAAAATCCCTGGTTTTATTGGGTTTGGTTTTCGTCCTCTTTTTCTCTCAAGCGGATGGCGCCCTGGCTGCTCGCAGTGGGGGACGCATTGGTGGCGGATCGTTTCGCGCCCCGAGTCGCAGCTATGGCGCGCCGACTCGCACCTACTCCGCACCGGCGCGGGGGGGATACGGTTACGGTTATGGCGGCGGATTCGGCTTTCCCTTCCTGATGCCGTTTTTCGGTTTCGGGGGTGGGTTCGGCGGACTGTTTAGCATCCTGATTTTTATCGCCATCGCCAACTTCTTGGTGAATACCGTTCGCAATGTGAGCGATCGCGCCGAACAAGAGGAATATACCAATCCGACGGTCTCCGTCAGCCGGGTGCAAGTGGGACTGCTCGCCGAAGCGCGGAGTTTGCAAACAGAGTTAGACCAATTAGCCAACGTTGCCGATACCGGTACAGCTGCGGGTCGCGCTCAGGTGCTGCAAGAGTCTACTTTAGCACTCCTGCGCCATCCGGAATATTTTGCCTACGGAACCGCCGAAGCTCAACAGGCGCGTCTGGATAGTGCGGAGGCGAAGTTCAATCAATGGTCGATCGCCGAACGCAGCAAGTTTACCGACGAAACCCTCTCCAACTATAACGCGCAGCTCAAAGGAGTCAGTAATGCAGCGCAACCGGGGGAAATCTCCGGGGAAATCGTCCCCTCCCAGGATGCTCCGGGAGAATACATCGTGGTGACGATCGTCGCTGGCGTGCAAGGAAAGGTCGAGTTACCGAAAATCGACGATGCTGAAGACTTATCATCGGCGTTGCGCCTACTCGGTGGCGTATCGAGCGATCGACTTTTAGCTGTAGAAGTGCTGTGGACGCCGCAAGCCCAAGGGGATACCCTAACTGCCGATGATTTGGTGGCCGCCTACCCGGATTTGAAAATCGTTTGAATCGTTTTTGAAAACCACATTTCGCGCTTGCAATTGGGTGGGCGCGATTTTTTATTCATCTCGAACCGAGAGGAAGGCGAAAGGGGAAAAGGGACAACAAATTTATAACGTCGGTATCTATAGCGCAACCCCTCCGCTTCACTTCGCCCGCAGTTTATTTACACGATCGCGCGCGAAATAGGTTTTTTCCATTCTCTATTCCCCATTCCCCATTCCCCGTTTCCCGTTCCCCATTCCCCATTCCCCATTCCCCATTACTTAAAACGCCCTCGAACCCGCCGGACATTGAATCGCACTCGTCTCGGGAATCGTAGGTGCGGCAGGCATTTCTGGGGGAACGATCGAGGGTTCGTTCGTTACGCAAGTCCCCACCACCGAAACCGGATAGCCGCGCTCGTTATTCACCATAAACACCGCACTGGTATAGCTTCTGAGGTCATCCCGCAACGCCCTTGCCGTCACTCGGACGCTTTCGGTGCCATCTCCCTGGGGCAGAATTTCGTAGAGATAGTTCTCCGTCTCCATGGGAAAATCGATGTAGAGCGGCTCGATCGACCCAGCAAACACCCGAAATTCCAGGTAGTAGGTGCGTTGGGCGCGAGCGATCTCGACGAGTTTATCTTGGGCTTCCCGTTCGACGATTTCCCCAGGCAGGGCGATCGAATCGGAGACTTTTTCAAACAAACCCGCTTCCGGACTAAACGATCGCGGTCTGGGTTGTCCGGGGGCCGTTCCGGCGATTTGCAATCGCAGTTGACCGGTGGGGGCGATTTCCCAAATCGTTTCCACCACATCCCCGTTGGCGAGGGTCAGATCGATCGCCAACGGTTGACTCTCTGGATAGGTTTGGTAGCCAAATTCCTCAGCCGCCAGTGCCCCCACCGGCAAGCGGACGATAAAAAATAAAACCCCTTCCGGGGTAAAAATTAAGGTCAGTTCTTGACCGAACAGACCATCGGGGGAATACCACCGTCCGATGGGGTTCGGGATGGTGTTTGCCTCTCGATTGGCGGTTTGGGCGACATGCACCGGTACTTCGAGAATGTCTTGGGGAAGCATTTGGGCGATCGCATCCAAGCTTCCGAGTACCAGCACCGATATCGACCCCAGGAACCCCCAACCGAACTTACCCTTCATCGGACTCTCCCGACAATCCATCCTCGTCGTACTCTTCCGTTAACAGAGTCGTTCCCAGCAAGCTGGTATCTTCTGGGATATCATCGGTCGGTTCGGACATCTCCACCGGTAAAGGCGGTTCGTTTTCCGGTGCCAGATCGCCCGCATCGGCATCGAAGTCGATCCGGATTTGCGGTCCCGATCGAGCCAGTCGAATCGAAATCCCATCCACGGCCAAAATTTGGGTAATGGGTTTGTCGTTCAAATAGGTTCCGTTGACGCCGAGGTTGATAATCGTCCAGCGATCGCCCTGCTGTCTCAATTCGAGGTGATGGCGAGAAACCACGGCACTGTAAAGTACGACGTGATTGTTATTCGAGCGTCCGATGCGGATAACGGATTCGCGCTCGAAAATCCAACTTTTGACGGGAATCGCCTGCTTGGGGTGTAGAAGGGTCAGTTTAATCACATTCGTAGCGCAACGCTAAAGTAGAAAAGATTGGCTCGGATCGAGGCGGTGGATTCGTTTAGGGCGTTTGAAACAAAAACGTCATCAAATCCCCTTTCCCCAACGCAATGCGATCGCCCGGTCGCAGGCGGTGTCGATTCCCTTGGGCCAGGGGAGCGTGATTGATATACGTTCCATTAGAACTACCCACATCCTCAATGTAGTAAATTCCGGCTTCAATGCGAAGATCGGCGTGAACCCGAGAGACCACGGCCGAGTTGGGAAAACCAGAGACATCGATATCGGGCGGAATCCGACTATTGGGCTTGCCGATGTGAATCACGCTCAAATGAGAAGGCAAACTGACGATCGTATCCGTTTGCACGTGCAAGAGTTGAGCTTGAGGAACCTGTAGCTGCGTTGCAGAGCCCTGTGGGGAAGCCGCCACGGGGACGGGGGTTTCGATGGTTGGGGGAGGCGGTGTCGGATCGGGCGCAACTCCAAGACTTGGGGGCAGTGGGGTTTCCGATCTGGGTTCGAGGAGCGGTTCGGGGACAATCGGTTCGGGGACGGTGGCGGCATCGGGAACGACCGTCGGCGGAACTAATGCTTCGGGGGGTTCGGGACTCGTTGCCGCTTCCCCCGCGAGGTTTCCTTGAAGACTAAACCCGCACTGACCGCAAAAGCTGGCATCGGCTTGGACCGGTGCATGACAGCTCGGACATTCAGTCATCACGGGTAAAGGCGTGTAGCAAGCTTCGCACGCTAGAGCGCCATCGGGATTTTGGTGCTCGCAATTCGGGCAGACAATCATCCTGCTTTTCCTAAATCCTATTTGCGATGAACGGTGAAGCTCCTGCTATGAAAACAGGGGATCTGCTCAAATTTTGACACTCTCCCGTGCAAATGACGAGAGATTCTTGGTGGGTGGAGTCTACTCAGATAGGATTCCTTGGGAAGTCCCAGCTAGAGGTCGTTCTCCGACCAAGTATTACTGTTGGTAGGCCTTACCATCGTGCATTGTTGCCAAATTTGTTCGATCTTTCGGGCCGATCGTCTAGTTCCTATGAATCTTTTACCCACTTCTAGGAGGATATCTAGAACAATGAAGTAGAACGCAATAGATTCAATTGTCAAGGTTCGGCATCGTGGTTAAATGCTGGGTTTTGTCGCGGTCGATCGCCGCTTCCACTTAGTTCAATCTATCACGTATCCAGGGGGATGAATCAGAGCCAGAGCGAACCTCCCGTTCCCAGATCGAGTGGGATACAGTTGGGAGACAGTCCGGGTTGAAGCAGAAAGTCCGTGGGGGACTACGACGCGGACTACGACGGGGATACGGCCGCACCCGCGGCTTCGTCGAGCAACCACCACAGTTCTCCTTCTAAAGGCGAAACCGTCCGTGCCGGATAGATCAGATCGTCTTCTTCGGGGGCAAAAATGCGATCGAGAGCGGCTTGTTTGCTGGCACCGGCAACCACGAAGGTCACCGTACGAGCGAGATTGATGACGGGAAAGGTCAAGGTAATTCGGGGTTCGCCATCTTTGTTCCCCACGGTAACCGAGCGATCGCACACTTGCAGGGCTTCGGTGTTCGGGAAGAGGGATGCGGTGTGCGCGTCGTCTCCGAGTCCGAGCAAAATGATATCGAAGACCGGAAAATCTCCCGGTTCCAGACCGAAAAACTTTTGCAGTTGACCGTCGTAAGTACGCGCATCTGCAGCTGGATCTTGGGCCATCGTCGGCATGGGGAAGACGTTCTGGGTGGGAATGTCAATTTTCCCCAGCCACGCTTCTCGCGCCATCCGGTAATTGCTTTGGGAATCATCAGGGGGTACGTAACGCTCGTCTCCCCAGAAAACGTACACCCGATCCCAGGGTAAATCTTGGGTGGCGAGAAACTCGTACAGGGGTTTGGGCGTACTCCCTCCAGACAGGGCGATCGTACATTGACCTCGCGCTTCGAGACTCGATCGCATTTGTTCGAGCACCAGTTCCCCCGCACGCCTCACGAGAGCTTCCTTATCGGGTAAAACTTCAATATTTTTTGTCTTCATGGCAGACATCTCCAGAAATCAAAAATAGAATCAATTTTAAGGCTGAATTTCTCAGTTTTTTCTAGATTTCCCCTTTTCCTTTCCCCTTTCCCCCTTTTCCTCGAGATGTCTAGTGACTCCCCTTGATGCCGATATGCGAGGTGTGGGCGAACCTACTTTCTCGCGTCACCATCCTAAGACCGATAGACGGGCAAAGTAAAGTAGAAGGTACTGCCCCGACCGGAAACCGAATCCACCCAAATTCTGCCGTAATGGGAGCGGACGATGCGCTCGCACAACGCCAAACCGATGCCGTAACCGTCTTTGCTTCGATCGCGTTGCAGTCGAAATTCCTCTTCAAAAATACTCTGTTGCTCGTCGCTGGGAATACCCGGTCCCGTATCGCTGATGCCGATTTGGATTTTTTGGGAGGTGCGGTGCAAAATCGAGACCCCAATGCAACCGCCTTCAGGGGTATACTTGAGTGCATTGTCGAGCAAGTTCATCACCACTTGTCGGATGCGCTCGCCATCAGCATGGGCATAGGGCAAATCGTTGGGAATATCGGTTTGAAGCTGTAGAGATTTCGCTTGCAGTCGCTCGTGCTGCTGTTCGAGAATTTCAAAACACAGATCGCTCAGATCGAGTTGCTTGGGTTGAATTTGTAATTTCGATTCCCCTCGGGAAGCTTGGAGAATATCGCCGATCATGCTATCGATCGCGCGAGTTTGCGATCGCGCGAGTTTGATGAGGCTGGTAAACTGCGCGGGGGTTAGCTTTTTACCTTCGGCGAGATTGGTATACCCGACAGCATCGAGGGTATCGATCGCCATTGCTGTGGCCGTCAGTGGATTGCGAATTTCGTGAGCGAGCATGGAAATCAATCGATCTTTAAACCGCAACTGTTCTTCAAGGGCCTCTTTTTCTTGTTTGAGTTGAAAAATTTCGTCGGAGAGTTGAATGACTTGAGCGGAGTTGGCAATCGAACCGAGGGAATGTTCGCTCCCGTCCCCGAGGGATCTTGAATTCGCTTGGGTCCGTTGCCGAATATAATCTTCAACAGAACGCCGCCAGCGCGGCCAACACCGAGCGAGTTGCTCGACAACATCGCTGCCGGTTAAGGTTTGCTGGGGTTCGGGATGAATTTTAACCAGCGCCGGAGTCGCGACCAACTTAAAATGCTCGACCAAATACGGTTTTTCTCCCACTTCGATGGCTTCGAGTTCCCAGTCAACTTCGTTATTCTTATCTTTGAGGTACTGGCGAACCTGCCGAAGTTGCTCCCAAGAATCGGGGCGTCCATCGACAAATAGCAATAATTGCAGGGGAGCTTCTGAAGACTTAAATGGAGAGGGAGATGCTGGCATACCATCTCGATGGCAGGATGATTAACGATCGAGTCGAGGGACCTGAGCCGAAGGAGAGAAAATTAAATGACTTTTTTTCTATCTTAATAACTTCTTTAGGTTTCGATATAATAGCCTGTTCCGGTACATTCTGTCGTCCTTGTATTCTCAGTTCGGAGAAGTAGATTGATAAAATCTCTCGATTGGCACAAAAATCCTTGGTTCCGACTGACCGTGAGAGCGGCGATCGTTTTCTTTGGGGTTTGTTTGGTACTGATTCTTCATCGCTACTATACGTTTTATGCATCTTTCGATCAGGGCATTTTCAATCAAGTTTTTTGGAATAATGCCCACGGTCGCTGGTTTCAAAGCTCTTTGTCTTCTTCCCTTTCGATCGACGTGGTGGGAGATAACCAAGTTCCAGAAGTCTACTATCGCCGCCTGGGACAGCATTTTACCCCGGCTCTGCTGATCTGGCTGCCGTTCTACGCCCTGTTTCCCACTGCAGTGACGCTGAGCGTTTTGCAAGTGGTTCTGGTGACAGCCGCTGGGATCGTTCTTTACATTCTGGCACGGCAGTCAGTTTCCTCTCCCATTGCCGCCGCAATTACCATCAGTTATTACACCGCCAACGCTATTCTCGGTCCGACTCTGGGCAACTTTCACGATAGCTGCCAGCTACCCCTGTTTATGTTTAGCTTGCTGCTAGCAATGGAAAAGCGATGGTGGTGGTTATTTTGGCTGCTCGCCGGGTGTATTTTGATGGTGCGAGAAGACTCGGGGGTAAGTTTATTTGGCGTGGGGGTATATTTAGTGTTGAGTCGCCGCTACCCCCGCGCGGGATTAGCAGTCTGCGTCCTGAGTTTCGGCTATATTTTGGTGCTGACGAATGCAATTATGCCCTTATTTTCCGAGGATGTCTCTCGGCGATTTACCATCGAACGTTTCGGTCAGTATGCCGATGGTACCGAAGCCTCAACCTTGGAAATTATTTGGGGGATGTTGAGCCAGCCTCAGATTTTGATTCGCGAACTAATAACCCCCTTCGATCGCACCATTAACTACATTTTGGGTCAGTGGCTTCCCCTAGCCTTCGTTCCAGCACTTTCCCCCACCGCTTGGGTCATTGCTGGGGTGCCTTTATTCAAACTCCTGATCGCTCAAGGACAAACGGTGCTCTCGATTAATATTCGCTATGCGATGACGATCGTACCGGGGTTATGTTATGGCGCGATTCAATGGTGGTCGAAGAATCCCGAACGGTTTGACAAGGTTTCAATTCGCCGGTTCTGGATCTTTTGCATGAGTCTGTCGCTCATAATTACCTTGGTTTCTAATCCCAACCGGACGCTGTCGTTTGCCATTCCCGATTCGATTCAACCTTTGGTTTACGTGCCCTTAGGTCGTCAGTGGGAACACGCCCGTCAGGCTTATCCGCTGCTGGCAAAGATTCCCGATGATGCGGGCGTCGCGGCAACCACCGGTTTTATTCCCCAGCTGTCGGGACGGCGAAAAGTGTTGCGCTTACCCCACCCGGATTTGTCTCGTTATGCGGAAGATAACCGAATTGTCGGTTTCGAGAATGCAGCGATGCTGGTGTTGCGCGATCCCACTTCGGGTTCTGGGGAAACCTTTCGGTTTCCGCTGTTGGAAGTGGTCGATGATGCGAGAAACGTGGTGCGGATGGATTACGCGATCGCCGATTTGTGGCATCTTCAGGAATATCAGGTGGCATTCAAACACGATCGCTATTTACTGCAAGCCTTAGTTTGGGCGATCGATGGATTGACAGCATCGGGGGAATACGGCATCCTCGACTTTCAGGATGGGATAATATTGCTGCAGCGCGACGCGAATTCCGATCCAGAAGCCGAGACGAAATGGAACGCTTGGCGGCAAGAAATCGACTTGCCACCCCTTGGGGGCGATTTAGATTTTAGACTTTAGAGTTTAGACAAAGTCAATGGCTCGAACCGTAAAACTCCGATCCCCCACAGCCCACTCAGCGCCAGAAACTGTCCGATCCCGAACTGACGTTAAGCGCGCTCCGACTTTCCCAAGTATTTACGTATCACCGCCAACACTTTTTGCGGGTAAATCGGTTTACTCATAAAACCGGTTGCTTTAGCTGCGGAGGCTCGCATTCGCGGAATCGTTCCTTTATTGGAGGTTAATATAATAATCGGCGTTTTCGAAAATTGAGAAATTCGTCTAAGCTGCGTACAAATTTCGTATCCGTTGGCAACAGGCATTATGAGGTCGAGAAAAATTAAATCCGGCTTAGTTTCGATTAAGGTCAAAACCGCTTTGAGAGAGTCCTGAATTGCCAGAAATCGATAGCCCGCTGCTTTGACGATCGGCTCGATGGTTTTAATGGTTTGAATGCTATCATCAATACAAACAATTAACGGTATTTCCGGAGTTTGAGATTTAGGCAGTTGTGACGTGGGAATTGATTTATAGGAAATATCTGGAACTTCAATAATTTCAATCCACCCTTTTCGAATATAGGGAGTCATGAAGTTCGCCAGTTTAAAGGCATCGGTCTTGAATCCTTGCGAGAGTTCCCTTAAGGTTCTTTTTCCATTGATTTTAGACGCAATTTTTTGATATAGTTTATTAGAATTATCTATAGAGCTTTTGGGATGCTTAATGACGGGAGCATCGTTGGGAGAAATTGAACTCAATCCCGAGCGAATCCAGGTATCAATTTGCTTTTCAACTTTCGCAAAAATTGATTTAATACTCAACTTAAACGAAGGCATTTTGAGAAATAAAAGCGTATCTTCTTGTAAGTTAGTCGTATAACTCAGATCGGAATTCATTCCGGACAATAAGATATCAAAAAAAACTTCGATGGCGATCGCATCGACAATTTCAAAAACCTGCTTTTCCGTGAGGACGCCCCGTTTTTTTAAAAATTGAATGGCTTGAAAATCCCAAGGAAACATTTCATCGTTATCTCGCAGGGACAAGAGATTCCAGTCAATTTTCACTTTTTGAGCCTTCAATTGCCGGCGAAAGCGGCGAATTCGATGCCAATCTCCCGAAACCCAAGACAGGTATCCCACGCAAAAATAAAGTTCCCACCCTTTCCCACGACCCGATTGAACCTCCAGCCGACCTGTGAGTTGCTTTTGACTGGCTTGAATGAGCTTATCGTGCAAGAAGTTGACAGGAGGATAATTCGGCATAGTATCTAGGGGGAATGCACTGATGGAATTGAAACTTATAACGAGCGTTTCTGTTGTTTCAGGCGATCGATACGAGCGAGAATCTCTTGCCACTGCGCCACCAACTCCATGGCAGAGTTATCGTTGTGAAACTCTAGGTACGTAACCGTTTTTCGGATTAAATACTGAAGTTCTTCTGGCGTAATTTTCACAATAAACGCACCCAAAAATTGTTCGATCGAGTATGCAAAATACAGCATCCTATCGCGGTTGCTGACATCAAATTGGCAATCGACCTCGCTAAACAAAAGTTCAACGGAGAATCGAGTGCCTTCACCAATTTTCTAAGCCCAAGTCGACGATCCAAAATCCGGAGGAACGTCTAGAATGCGAGCCGGTCCGACGGCTTTTAGCGCTTCTTCGAGAGACACATCACCCGTATAGAGCGCTCGTCCGACAATAACACTCGTCACACCTTGCGGCTCGAGAGCCGATAAACTCAGCAAATCCGTAATCGAACTCACCCCCCCCGAGGCCACAATCGGAATATCGATCGCCCCAGCCAACTGCCGCAGCGCATCTAAATTCGGACCGCTGAGGGTTCCATCCCGATGGATGTCCGTGTAGACGATCGCCGCCGCACCCAAACCCGCCATTTGCGCCGCTAGATCCGTTGCCAGGACTTCAGAAGTTTCCAACCACCCCCGTGTTGCCACCCGTCCGTTCCGGGCATCGATGCCAACAACAATTTTGCCGGGAAACTCCCGACACAGCTCGGCGACTAAATCCGGTTGTTCGACCGCGATCGTCCCGAGGATAACTCGCTCTACCCCTAAAGACAATAAATTTTCGACACTGGTGCGATCGCGCAGCCCACCCCCTACCTGAACGGGCACGGGTACCGTGCGGGCAATCTCGGCTACGATTTCTTGATTTCTCGGTTGACCGACCTTCGCACCATCGAGATCGACCAAATGTAACCATTGCGCCCCTCGTTCCACCCACTGGTTGGCAACAGCGATGGGATCGTCGTTAAAAGTCTCAGAGCGATTGTAGTCTCCCTGATACAGACGGACGCAGCGTCCCTCTAGTAAATCAATCGCTGGAATAATATGCATATACGTTCGATCGCCTCGTCACTCGATCTCGACCCTATTTTCAATTTAGAACCCTCGACATCAGACCCAAGTTCTCTGGCTTGCGCATCGGGCTATCTTTAGTGGATAGCGCCGGCGCTGCCGTTGTGCCGGTTGTTTGCCAAATGTTTTAAATAGGTTGGTTTAAGTTTAGAGTTTAGTACGTTCTGGGTTCGATCTTACCAAGTTTTCAAGGTTTAAAGGGTTACCCACCCGGGGGGACTGGCCGGTGAGATGGGATGGCACGAGCGATCGCGATTGGAGTTTAGACGGTCTCGAGATCGGGGGTTACAGTGCGGATCTCTGATTTGGGATCGATCGCGTTGCACGAATGCACTCAATTAATGTAGCGGTTCTCATACTCATGAGGTACAGAGTTTCTGGTTTTAGGGTACAGGGAACGGGGAATGGGGAATGGGGAATGGGGAATAGGGAATGGAAAATAGAATTTGGGTATACCTCATAAGAGGCGAGAATTGCGATATCTTGACACCGATGAATCTTTCAATTCACGATTTTTATGATATTTTCTTCTCATCGCGCTTTTTTCTTGGCCTTCTATAAAGACCAGTCAGCCCAACACGAAACAGAATAATTGGGTTAACGGTAGACTTTACAAAAATAAATCGAGACAGATTTAAAAGTTTATTATAATAAGGGATTTAGCTTCGGTGTTGTTTCTGAATAAGCTCAGTATTAAGTCTCGGATGATGGCCCTACTCTTAGGGGTCAGTTTAGGATCGCTGCTGATTGCGGGATTGTTGAGTTGGTTGCGATTTAGAAGTACCTTCACCACTCAAACTTTCGATCGACTCACCAGCGTCCGAGCCTCCAAGGGAAATCAAATTGAATCTTACATGAGAATTCTGCGCAATCACGTAGAAACCCTCAGTGAAGATCGGATGGTGGTCTCGGCCATGGTGAATTTTAACTCTGCCTTTAAAGAGCTGCAAAATGAGGTGATTTCTGCAGAAACCGCTCAAAAAATCGAAAACTACTACACTCAAGAATTCTTTCCCAGACTCTCAGAAAATATTCAAGGAGAGCAGGTTTTTTCCAACTACCGACCGACGACTCAAGCCGGTTTGTACCTTCAAGATCTCTACCTGGCCGGCAATCCATCACCGGTCGGGGAAAAAGACGAACTAACCGATGCCAAAGATGGTAGCCAATATAGCAGCGCTCACCAAAAATATCATCCCCTATTTCGCAATTTAATTCAGAAATTTGGCTACTACGATTTATTTTTAGTGGATTTCGAGACCGGGGAAATTGTCTACTCGGTGTACAAAGAAACCGACTATGCCACCAGTCTCGATCGCGGCCCGTACCGACGCAGCAATCTTGCCAGTGCCATCGAGAAAGTGCGAGATAATCCCGGTCAGCGGTTCGTACAAGTGGTAGATTTCAAACCCTACGTTCCCTCCTACGGCGCACCGGCTGCATTCTTTGCCGCCCCGATTTATAACGGTCCCCATATCGTGGGAATTCTCGCGGTGCAGTTGCCCGTGGATAACATCAATAACGTGATGACGGGGAACCAAAACTGGGAAAAAAATGGTTTGGGTAAAACCGGGGAAGTGTACCTGGTGGGTGCGGATTTATTGATGCGATCGATTTCTCGATTTTTGATTCAAGATCCCGAAGGATACGAAGCCGATTTGCACGATGCTGGGATTTCGAGCCAAACCATCGACCTGATTAAACGATTGAATACCTCCATTCTCCTGCAACCGGTAGAAACCGAAGCTGCTCGCTCGGCCATTACTGGAGAGTCGGGCACGACGATCGTCGATGACTATCGCGGCGTTCGCGTCCTCAGTTCCTTCTCCCGGTTGAACGTAGAAGGACTCGAATGGGGAATTCTTGCAGAAATCGATCGCGCCGAAGCCTTTGAACCCCTCGATACCCTGCAAGTTTACCTGATTATTTTGGCTGCCATTCTCATCCTGGCCATTACCTTCATCTCCAACTTAGCGGCGCAAATCTTTGTCAAGCCCATCGAAACCCTCAGTCGCGCCGCCCGTCAAGTGACCGAGGGAGATCGAGATGTGGCCGTGAATCTGAATACGGAAGATGAGTTTGGCGAGTTGGGCAGAGCCATTGAAGGCATGGCACGGGATTTGAGAACTCAAACCACGTTAGTCGCTCGCAAAAAAGAAGAGAACGAAGCCCTACTGCTGAATCTGTTGCCCGATCGAGTGGTAGAACGAGTGCAGCAAGGAGAAACGCAAATTGTCGATTCGATCGCTCAAGCCACAGTTCTATTTGTTCGACTCGGCGGTCTGGCGAAAGCTTCCCAACACCTTTCGAGCGCAGAGGTCGATACGATTTTGAATCGACTCGTCGATGAGTTTGACCAGAAAGCCGAGCAATTGGGCTTGGAGCGACAAAATACCATTAGCCCCACTTACCTGGCGATCTGCGGCTTGTCCAAAGCCTATCTCGATAGTAGCGAGCGGACGATGAAGCTAGCCCTGGAAATGCTCGAAATCCTGCAAGGGGCGAACCAGGAATTCGAGCTCGAACTGAGTTTGCACGGCGGTATTGACTGCGGTTCCCTCGAGGGAGGAATTGTCGGCTCGAAGAAGTTTGTCTATAAACTGTGGGGCGAAACCATCAGCACGGTCACTCAACTCTCCTATCGAGCAACTGCAAACAATATCTTAGTCACCCAGTCGGTGCGCGATCGCCTCGAAGAACAATATCTATTTGCCCGCTACCAACCCATTGAAATTGAAGATGTGGGAGAACTGCCCACTTGGAGTTTAATTACCCCAGTCAGTACCTTCTCCCAACAAGCGAGTCTGGTGCAAACTTCCTTGACTCAGTTGCTGCCTCAGATCGAATCCACTGCCAAGCTCTTCTACGACCGGTTGTTTGAAATGGCTCCGGAAATCCGCCCTCTCTTCGACGAAGACATTTCGGTACAGCAACGGAAATTTGCCTCAACCTTACAAATCGCTGTCAATGGCTTAAGCAATTTAGATAAACTGTTGCCCGTGATTCAAGACCTCGGCCGCCAGTACGCGGACCGTGGCGTGGAAGAAAAACATTACCAAACCGTCGGCGAGGTGCTGTTGTGGGCACTCCAACAAAAACTCGGGGATAACTTCACCCCCAGCATCAAAAAAGCCTGGGTTAACACCTATACCCTCTTGAGCGGTGCGATGCGAGAGGCATCGTTGGATTCGGGCAAAGATTTTGACAAAGACCATCTTGAAGAAGAGCGTGTCGAGCGCGAGCCATCCCTGACTGTGGAGGCGACCGAAGCTTAATGGAAGAGAATTTAGTTAACGAGCGCCTTGAGGGAGCTTAGCATCTGATGGACACATCAATTGTATTTTGGGGACTCGTCATTATTTTAGGTGTTCCGACATTGGCGATCGTTCTCGGAGAGAGCATTCATCTTTTTGAGAGTCGGGGAAGTCGGCTCACATCCGTCTTGCGCCATCTGCGCGGATATCTGTTGCCATCGGCGGCTATTTTGGTGGTGATGGAACGGCTATTGCAGCTACCGGATACCTTCCTTGCCCTGAAGTTGGTAGAAACTGGATTTTGGATCGCTGTTATCGTCACGTTGTTGGCTTTGCTCAATGCCGTATTGACCACTCGCGAACCCGGTACGTTTCAAATTCAGATACCCAACCTCTTATTCCAAGCCCTCCGAGGTTTGGTGGTGTTGGGAATTACCGCCCACGTCCTCGGATCGATTTGGACTGTTGATATTAAGGGCATCACCACGGCCCTGGGGGTAGGGTCTTTAGCCATCGCCTTTGCGCTGCAAGATACCTTGAGTAACCTGGTCTCGGGCTTTTTACTCTTGGCTTCCAAACCGTTCGAGGTGGGAGACTGGATTGAGGTGGATGGGATTAAGGGTCGAGCGATCGATATTACCTGGAGATCGGTGATACTGAAGACGTTTATTGGCGATACTTACGAGATTCCCAACGGAGTTTTGGGGGGCGCGACCATCAAAAAGTATCCCTCGACGCCCGAGGTTTCGGGGCTTGTGTGGAGTGCGATCGAGGTAGGATTCGATCGCAACGATCCGCCCAATCGGGTGCTGGAGGCTCTCGAAAACGCCACGGTGGGTATTGATGGGGTTCTGAATGTCTTTCCGTCTCTGAGTTCTTATGACGACTACTGGACCACCTATGAGTTGTGGATACAAACCTCTACGATGCAAGAGTGGGAAATTACAGCCAAAATCAAAGCTCGCATTTACTACGCGGCAAAGCGATATGGGTTGACGATGCCGGTTGCAGAGCAAGATCCTCCCTCCAAACAAAGCCTGCTTGAGGCAGCCTCCGCAAAACAATTGCAAATTGCGGACTATCTGCGCTCGCTTCCCTATCTGAGTGCTCTCAACCCAGCGGTTCTCGACAATCTCATTGAGGAAGTGAAGGTGAAATCCTACGGAGTCGGGGAACAGATTATTGTGGCTGGAGAACCGGATGAGGGATTATATATCCTCCAAGTTGGAGAGGTGAAGCTGACGGCACAGGATTTTCGGGGTACCGAACAGGACATCGATCGGGTATTTCCGGGCAGTTTCTTCGGCGAAATGGCGCTGCTGGGAGAACCCAGTCCCGTTTCGGCGATCGCCACCCAGGATGTGGAAGTGATTATCGTGTATCCGGAATTGGCTCGACGGGCGATCGACAGCAGCCCTCGCTTTACCCAAGAAATGAACGGCTTTATTGAAGAGCGCAAGCGATCGCTCCATCGGATTCAGAATCTCGAGAATGCATTAGAAGCCGGTAAAAACGGCAAGGTGCCCTTGGAGGAACGCTCCTTGCTAGAGCGGCTGACGCACCAGAAGGGAAAGGAATGACAAGACCCGTGAAAGCAAAAGTTGAGACGATCGCGAACGATCCTCGGCATCCATTCGCAAAACCCATGCGGAACCGGTGGATAGCTCGCTCCTATCGCTATCTATTAGACATCTCCAGAAATCAAAAATGCCTACAATTTCTATACCGAAATCATGAATTTCTTCTGGCTTTTCCCCTTAACCCTTCCCCCTTCCCCCTTGTCCGGAGAAGTCTATTCGTTCTCCTGATGTTGTTGCCCATGTCGTGTAACCTTCAAAGTCTGGAATCAGAGAATTTCGAACCCAACGAGGAGAATCCGAAAGATCCCTACGTTCGGTTTGTCGAAGCGGTTGCCCCACTAGAGCCATTAAGCTCAGAATCAGATCTGCCAGGTCGAGTGAAGGTGCAGTCTGCCTGGAAGGAGAATGAAGGGATGCCATTGCCGGCGGTGGTTCCCCTGGAAGTTGATGGAGACCTGGTGCTGGCGGGCGCGACGAGCATCGATCCCCTCAACGAGCGGATTTATCGGCGTTTTATTCGAGAAGGTTATGCCGGAACCATCGATTTAAACGAAATGGACTCAACCTCAGCGATTCGAGGATTGTGCCAAAAGGGAACGTTCGATTTGGTGACAGTGACTCGTCCGATGACCGAAGGGGAACGAATTGCGTGCGAAGAGGAGGGTCGCCAACCGCTCGAATTGGAAATCGCGCAAGATGCATTGGCAATTGCGGTGAATCGGCTGGATGCGTTCGTGAAAAATGTCTCGCTCTCCGAGCTAGCTGATGTCATATCCGCTCGCAAATGGTCGGAGGCGAACTCGGATTGGCCCGATGTTGCGATCGAGCGATTTGCTATCGGTCCGAAATCGCCATCGGTGGATTTGATGGTCGAGAAGGTGTTTGAGGGGAATGCAGAGTCGGTACTGAACGCACCAAATACCGCGTTTTTCCAATTCAACGCACCGCTGATTCAAGAACTGAGTACGGCACGCCACGGGGTGGGGTTTTTGAATTATTCGGCGTACCAACAGGCGGCTCGCGCGTTTCGTCTGGTTTCGGTGGAGGGGGTGGCGATCGATCGCGATACTGTCGAAAACGGAACCTATCCGCTGACTCGGAAACTGTATCTCTATACTGATGCCAACCAACTCCAACAACAGTCCCAGGCGATCGCCTTTATTCATTTCTACCTCGCCCACGTCAATAAAGAAATCGAGGATGTGGGTTTGTTTCCCCTGAGTTTGTCGGATCTCAACCGATCGAGAACGACCTGGCTAGAGGCGATCGAGTAAGCTGCGGTGAGAGGGGTGTAGGGTATGGGGTGTAGGGTGTGGGGTGTGGGGAAAGATCGTTGCAATTAACCCATTGTCAATTGTCCATTGTCCATTCACTCCTCCACCACGATTGCCTGCCCCAAGGTCTCGATTCTCTTGCGAGCCGATGCGGGGACCCGAAATTCTCCGGGTGTGCGAACGTTCTCGAGTCAGCTATGCCATTGGCTTTTCGAGCAATGATGCGATCGAACGCAGGCATTGCCAATTTGCTCAACAATCTGCCCATTCGCCTTTCTCCTTGGCGGCATTTTCCTCACACCCCGATGGACTCTTTTTTTGTCCACAACTCCTCCTAATTGTCAAAAATCTACACCTGTCAGATCTTCCCTCCCCGCGTCACCGCGTCCTCGTGTCTCCGTGTCTCCCCCCATCGCCTTAGCCTTCGGAAATACTGGCCTCTACGACGTTTTTGGCAAAGCTATCGTACGCACTCCCGATTTGCTTGGCCATGGAGTCGGGAAAAACATGAAATTCCCCAGCTTTCAAGGCTGCGATTATGGCTTCGGGGACGAGGGAGGGCGGTTCGGCAATTTCTGTGAGTCCTGCGGCATCCCCCATATCCGTGGCAATGGGACCTGGATGAACGCTCAAGACAATGGTTCCCTGTTCGCTCAGTAAATCCCGTAATCCTTGGGTAATCGAATATGACGCGGCTTTGGATGCGGAATAAGTCGTAAAGTTTGAGAATGTTTTCATCGAAACGATCGAGTTGAGCTGAGCGAAAACTCCACCGCCATTTGCTTTGAGAACTGGCGCAAATGCTTGAGCCATGTGAATGAGTCCGTAAACGTTAATGTTCATCTCAAATTCGATGGATGCGATCGCATACTCGTTGAGGGGTGTTGATGTTTTGAGAACACCAGCATTGTTGATAACCACCTCGACGTCTTGGGCCGTTTCGGCCGCCGCTGCAATAGACGCACGATTCCCCAAATCGATGTGAATCGGAACCACTCGATCTCCATATTTTTCCACCAGGGGAGATGCACTCTCAAGGCTGCGAACGGCTGCATACACTTTTGCCGCACCCTGTTCGATGAAGGACTCGACCATCACGCGACCGATACCGCGATTTGCACCGGTGATGAGGATAGTTTTGCCTTGAATGTCATAGCTCATGGGATACTCCGAGAAAAGAATGAATGAGTGAAAAATTGACCCGTAATTCAAAACGATCGTTTTGATATAAATAACATAACGTTCATTTTGATATACTGTCAAGTACAGTTTCGTTTTTTTTCGATCGGGAGTGCTCTGATGCCCAGAACTAAAGCATTCGACCCCAGCCAAGTGCTCCAGAAAGCGATGATGACCTTCTGGCAGTACGGCTATGAAACCACCTCGATTCGCGATCTCGAACAAGCACTCGGGATTACTCGCTTTAGCATTTACAGTACTTTCCAAGATAAAGAAGGACTGCTACTCGCCAGCTTGACGCTCTACATGGAACGAGTCCAACAGTTTTTCGATCGCATCCTCGATGATGGTGGAATCGATGCGATCGAAACATTGCTACAAAGTTTTTCAGACCCGAGTCGTGGGTTCTCTGAATCTTGCTATGGTTGTTTGGTTGTCAACATGATTTTGGAAGGACCGCAAATCGGGAATGAGGTGCAGACTCGGGTTCAATCTCACCTGCAATACACCAAACAGACCCTAACCGGAGCATTGCAAAGAGCGCAACAACGCCAAGAAATTCGAGCCGATCTCAATTTAGGAGACTGTGTGGACTACTTAATGAGTGCAATGAGTGGTTTCAATATCGTCAATCGGTTCGCTGGGGATAAACGAGCCTCTCAAGGTGCAGTCCGGATCGCGATCGACTTGATACAAAGTTGGAAAATTCCCTTGAAGAAAACGCAGGCTCATACTGCGTCACGGTAAATTCTCACCACAACGGTCATTGTAAGTATTCAACCCAACTCGATATTACTGTTGCGATTGACGTTTTTGCGTGGTTCCTCCGAGTATTTGATGGGTTTCGGCAAGAAAGCTGGGAATGCGATCGGCATGGGGACTGTTTGCCAAACATTTGCTCAGGTCGAAATTCCCCGCGCTCGCCGCTCGATTGCCGGGGAACCAATGCCCGCCATTTCCCAGCAAATTATAGCGCGCTTTAGCATACTCAACCATATTGTAAGCGAGGGTTAAATTGCGCAGCCAGAGAATGGTTTTAATATTAATCCCATCGGGAGTTTCTTCGGGTTTTGGCAAGCCAAGATGCCAGGTTTTAACCCAATCTTCTCCTAATATTTTTATCGCTTCTCCTTCCAATTTTTCTAAAATCGGCGGCAGAACTTCATTGGCGCGTTCTAATAACGGTAAGACTTTTAAATGTTCGTCAAAGTCGCTCGGTCGAGCTGCCCCTAAACTGAGGGTATGAACTTGTGGATGGCTCAAACAAAATAGATCGTTAAATACCATTGGGCTTAAAGGTTGGCACAGTTCGACGAGTTTTGGAGGCGGCGCGTAGAGTTTGCCGCCTTTATCCGAAGGGCTGATAATAAATACCCCCATATCGTGGCGGTTTGCGGCTTCGATGGCCGGCCAGTTGAATTGATTGATATAGTACCAGTGGAGGTTAACGTAGTCGAATCGATCGGTTTCAATCGCCTTGACAATAACATCTGTCGGTCCGTGGGTAGAAAAACCGACGAATCGAATTCGACCTTGCTCCTGTAGTTTTTTAACCTCATCTAAGCAGCCCCCCGGACGCACGCTATATTCGATTAAATCCGGGGTATTAATTCCATGAATTCCCAATAAATCAATATAATCGAGATTTAAATTATTCAGAGATTTATCGAGATTTTTGCGAAATTCTTTCGGATCGGCTTTGGGTGAAACTTTCGTTTGAACGATAAGTTTTTCTCGGGGGAGTTTCGGCAGGACTTTCCCCAATTGAATTTCCGAAGTTCCGTAGCCGCGAGCCGTTTCGATATGATTGATTCCCAGGTCGAGCGATCTCCGAATCGTGGCATCTAAATTCCGCTGATTCTCCGCGGGAATCACGATCGGGGGAACGTCTTTCCAAGAATGCTGGTAGCGCATTCCACCGCAGGAAAAAACAGGCATTTGGAGTTGAGTTCTCCCAAATTTTCGGTATAGCATCTTCAGGGCGATGGGGTAAACAATCGAGCGAAACTTTTGGCAGTGTAGCGTACCCCCGACCGTGGGGCTATGGCGGTTTTTGGATCTACGGTGTGGGATATCCCAACTAGACGTGTGTTGAAAAAGGGTTAAAGGGGGAAGGGTTAAGGGAAAGGGGGGGAATAATTGATTTGATTGGGAAATCTTCTCTTTTAGAGGTGACCGATGGGCGAGCTACAGGGGCGATGGCTAGTTCGATCGGTTCCGCTAGAATATTAAACATGAAATCAAAGACAGACACTTCACCCTGGGGTTGAAAAGGAACACCGTGAACGAATTAAGAGCTGCTCTGGAGTTGGCAAACGACGAAGAATTGCAGGGGTTGACACAAATTTTGTTTCAACCTCGGTTCAATCCCCTCGATTATCTCAGCGCACCCGACCCGATCGATTTACAAAGTCAAAGTCGAGGGATTTGGATCGAAACCCTCGAAGATCGATTTCGCTTCCTGGCAGCGGATGGTTTTACCGTTTTAAGGGGTCGTTCCGATCGAGTGACCTACCGTCAAGCCTTAATTCAAGTGTGTCGCTACCTTAAAATCCCCTATTCCGAAAACCTCTCCACTATCGATTTAGAAGCGGAAGTCTTTCTCCACCTCATCGGTCAAGCATGGCAGAAGTTACCCGCTTCAGAACAGGAAGCTTTAACGCTACGGGTGCAGCGATCGCTTGCCAAATCCAACCTCACCCAACCGTTGCCCCTCTCTGTACAGCGCGATCCGATGCGGTTACTCGTCAAAGGGGGAAGTGCCCTGGCCCTCAGTTCGGTAATTCAGCCGATGTTACTTCATCAAGTAGCCCGCCAGTTCGCCATCCAGTTCGCGCGGCATCAGATGGCGAAGGAAGTTCTCAAACGAGGCGGTGCGGCGGCAGCTTCTAAGTTTAAAGCCTACGTGGTTCTACAGGGCGCGCGTCGGGGGATGGCGTTGAGTGCGGCGCGCTACGGTGCAATGCGAAGCGTGTTTGCATTGGTCGGTCCGGCACTGTGGACGTGGTTTTTTGCAGATATTGGCTGGCGGGCGATCGCCACCAATTACGGTCGCATTATTCCCACCATTTTCGCCCTGGCACAAATTCGCCTAACCCGTACGGAACAGTGGGAAGCAGCTTAGAACTGACGTTATTGAGGCGTTATTTAAAGTTAATTGATTATTTTCGAGTCTCCCGTCGAGATTCCCTCTAACTGCCCATCCCATTTTCTTGACCGTAAGCCTGCCAAGCCAAATCGACGAGTCCGTTGAGAACGGCTACGGCCACGACTGCCGAACCCTTGCGTCCGGCACTGCGAATATGAGGAACCATCGAGTCGTTGAGGCGTTCTTTAACCACATCCACCCCTTCAAAACCCGCCGGAGTCGCGACAACCAAGGCAGGACGAATTTCTTCGGCTTCGATTAACTCCACCAGGGAGGTAAGGGCGGTGGCCGCTTGACCGATGACGAAAATTGCTTCGGGATAGCGCTTGGCTAAGGTTTCAATTCCCCAGGCCGCACTGGTTTTTTCCTTTTGCGGTCGGGTGAGAGCCTCCATGCTGCAATAGACGGGATTGGCAAAGGTCGTTTGGATGTGAGGGGCAATGCCGACCTGCACCATGGGTACGTCGACGACAATCGTCGTGCGGGCAGCAAGTGCGGCCGCCCCCGCTTGCAAAGCTGAATCCGCGAACCGAATCAGAGATTTGTACTCAAAATCGGCAGTATTGTAGATGACCCGACGCACAATTTCGTATTCTGCCGGAGAGAAGATGTGCGAACCGATTTCGCGATCGATAACTGCCAGACCTTGGGCATCTGAAACGTGCCATTCCATATTGACTGGGGGTAAGTGACCAGAAGGATGGGCGGATTGCGTTAAGCCCGCCTTTTGCGCTCGAAAATGAGTCAATTTAGCTTAGTTAAGGGGAAAAGATATCCATTGCAGAGATTTTTCCCAGCTCGAGTCTCGTCGCGCAAAAGTATCAGCTATCAGCTTACCAGGTCTGTGCCCCAGTCGAGCGCTTTTGAGGGGTTCGAGCTATTAAGTTTCTGAGGTGGGCGATTGTGCTAGGACGGGAGTCAGGTAAGCAACCAGCGCCCCTAAGGCAAAACCGAGAACGTTCCGGCACAGAGGCAGCCAGTCAGAGGTGCGAGTAATCACCGGACCGATCCCGAAGGCAACGAAGAGAATACCCCACAGGGGAGAGAAAATTAAAGCCCACTGCCACGCCACAATTTTGCCATCGCGGGGTTGAGCGGCAAATCCGAGTACCAAACCCCCGAGGACGGAGGTAATTAGGGTTAGAATCCACTGCTCTCGGGGTAGTCCGGGAACCACATTACATCCCCCTTGTCTCAAGCAGCCTTCCACGGATTTCAACGACTGGAGGATCGATTGGTCTTCGCCGTTATCGCGGACGAAGAATTGGTTGCCGTAGCGGGTTTGCAGTTCGATCCAGAAGGTTCTTGGCAGAAGATTGTAGACATCATCCCCAACGTTGAATCCGAGGAGGTTGCCCCCCCGCTGGTCGGCAATCAGCAACACGCTCTTATCATCTAAACCCCAAAACTTCTTGACGGCGCGACCGGGGGTTCGATCGAACTGAGTGAGCACTCGCAGTTTGAAACCCGTTTCCGCTTCGAGTTTCGCCAGGTCGGCCGTCAGCCGTTCTTCTTGGGACGAAGTCAGTGCCTCCGCTAGGTCGATAATTGGTGTTTGGATATCTGGGAGCAGTTCGGGATTGTCAAAGGCATAGGCGGGTGGTGCGATCGCCCAGGCAGAGAATGCAATACCAAACGCGGCGAGGGAGGCAAAAAAACGATGAAAGAAGCGATGCTGCATGACTTTACCGATAAAATTCGATCGACAGTGGATAGATTACGATTGTTTTTAAATTTTTAATGTATTTTAACTTACTGCTCATATTTGTTACATTTGTTTACTTTACGTCAAGACCGGCTCGATCGTAAAGTATCGAATTCGGAATGCGGAATTCGGAAGCGCGGAATTTGGAACGGGGAATGGAAAGGATACGGTGACGCTCCTCCCGCGCCCAAATCCATTCCCCGATCGCGACACGGGTAGGGAATAATGGGTAACAGCCATTACCCAACAGGTTGACAGTTCGGTGAAATTTGCGTTTATCATAGACCCCATTGAAAGACTCGATCCCGGCCACGATACGACAGTGGCATTTATGGAAGCGGCGATCGCCCGAGGGCACGAAGTGTGGATAACTCAAGCCCATGATTTGGGAGTGGCTGATGGTATCGCACGGGCAACGATGCAGCCAGTGGGAATCACGCCGGTGCAACTGGCGGACGATCGGTGGGTGAGCGTCGATCGATGGTACGAACTGGGCGATCGCGTCCTCTTACCCCTAGAAACGATGGATGCGGTCTTCATGCGCACGGACCCCCCGGTAAACGTGCCCTATTTGTACGCCACCTACATTTTGGATTACGTCAACCCAGATAAAACCCTGGTGGTGAACGCACCGAGGGGATTGCGGGCGGCCAACGAGAAAATGTACGCCCTCCAGTTCCACGGGGCGATTCCCGAAACCATCGTCACTCAGGATAAGCAGGTGATTCGGGAGTTTGTGGAGAAAAAAGGACGCGCCATCCTCAAACCCCTGGGGGGAAAAGCCGGGGAAGGGATTTTATTTCTCGAAGCGGGCGATCGCAATTTGAACTCCCTGGTGGAACTGAGTACCCAGCAAGGGCAAATTCCGGTGATGCTACAAGTCTTTTTACCGGAGGCGAAAGAGGGAGATAAGCGGATTATCCTGATTGAAGGAGAACCGCTGGGGGCTGTCAATCGGATTCCCACGGGCAGCGAATTTCGCGGGAACATGGCTGTTGGCGGACGGGTAGCCAAAGTTGATATTACCGATCGCGAACGAGAGATTTGCACCCAACTCGCCCCGGTTTTGCGGCGCGATGGTTTGTACTTCGTCGGCATCGATATTATTGGCGGCTACCTGACGGAAGTCAACGTCACCAGTCCCACGGGCATTCGAGAAATCGATCGACTCAACGATGTTCGGTTGGGAGAAAAAACGATCGCTTGGGTGGAGGAGAAGGTGAGGGGGTGATATCAAATCCGGTTGAAGGATCGTAAATATACAAAATTCACGAATCGCGTTCTCCCCCTCTGTGCGTCTCCGCGTCACCGTGTCATCCTCCCTCAGCACGCAGTTCGTCGAGTTTCTGGCGCACAGCTTGAATATCCTGCCACATCAGCCACTTCGGTTTGCCCTTATCCCGCGAAGGATTTCTCAGGAGATAAGCCGGATGGAGAATCGGCATCGACAATCGCCCTTCCCATTCTGTCCACTGACCGCGAATTTTGGTAATACCACGCTTGTCTCCCGTGAGGGCTTTCACCGCCGTTGCCCCCGTCATCAGGATAATTTTGGGATCGACCATGCGAATCTGTTCGAGGAGGTACGGTTTGCATGCCGCCACTTCTACCGGCGTGGGGGTGCGGTTGGCAGGGGGTCGGCAATTCACCGTATTGCAGATGTAGACATCGCGATCGGTACTGAGTTTAACGGAGGCGAGGATTTTTTCCAACAGGTCTCCCGCCCTTCCCACAAAGGGTTTACCCTGCTCGTCTTCATTTTGCCCCGGTCCTTCCCCGACAATGACGATATCCGCCTCGGGATTGCCCCGTCCCACCACGGCATTGATGCGCGTTTCTCCCAAGCCGCAGCGATGGCATTGGCGGCAGTGAACGGCGAGTTCGTCAATGGATTGGTAGGTTCCGGGGGGAATGGGAACGGCCGCATCGGTGGGAATGCGATCGCGATCGATTTCCGGTTCGGTCTGGGCTGGCGCGCCCTCGCCCAGATTAAAGAGACTGAGCTGGTCTTCGTTAGCCATTATTAGACATTAAGATAAGTAGATAATAAATCGGTATCGATCGAGTCACATCGTTCATCTTACCAACCACAGTTCCCTCCTCGGGGAGCGTTCTCACCAAAGCCCAACGGGGCGCTCAGGAATAAGTAACATAGGTGAAGCCCGAATCAAATCGAAGGCGCGCCTCTGAGTTCGTGAAGAAAAAATTGAGACCCAATTCGTAAGCAGAGGTCAAACTTATTACTGATTACTTTTAACTTATTAACGCGGTGTGCGCTCTTTTTGCACTCGCGACATGGTGAGCGAGTAGACTTATCCCCCTTTTCCCCTTCCCCCCGTGGGAGAGGATTTTGGAGAATTAAGTTGCACATGGCGTTATTACTTGTGAACTTCGATCGTCCCCCCGTCATCTCAACAATCGACCATCTATGGGATTCTGGCAATTTTGGTGGCACACCCTCATTTTTTCCGGTCAACGCAATCCGCCGATGTTGGTGGAGTTGATGATGTTTGCCCTCGCCTTAATGATGTCCGTGGCTTGGATACTCAACCCTCACTATTGGCCGTATTTAGCCTTGTGCGCCAGTTACGTTCTCGGTTCGGTGATGTTGCGCTGGGTCCAAGAAGCGATCGCTCCTTCTTCTCGATCCCGAAAAGCGATCGCCTCATTATTACTCCTGATGGCACTTTTATTTGTTAGCTTCTGTATCGCACAGATTGCGACGATGATTTGAAAATTCCTCGCGACTGAGTCCATCTCTGCGTAGGAACGGTGACGTTGCCTGGCGAATGCTTCTCTCCTATAATGAGTCCCCGATCGCCTGTAACGGGTAACGATCGGGTAAATCTAGGGTAACTACAAAATGCCACTCATTAAAGTCCAAACCTCCGTCGCCGCACCGGACACCTCTGCCGTGGAGGCAATGCTCAAAACCCTCTCCGCCAAACTCGCCCAACATTTAGGCAAACCCGAATCCTACGTCATGACCGCATTCGAGCCGAATGTGGCGATGACCTTTGCGGGAACGTTAGACCCCGTTTGCTACGTCGAAGTCAAAAGTATTGGTAAAATGACCCCCGATCGCACCCAAGCCATGAGCCAAGACTTTTGTGCCCAGATTAACGATCGCCTGGGAGTTCCCGAAAATCGCATCTACATTGAATTTGCCGATGCCGAGCGCTCGATGTGGGGTTGGAACGGGGCAACGTTTTAGTTCAGACGCGGTAGTTGAGATAAGGGGATAAGGGAGCATTGGGAGAAAGTTTAGCGCTCGTTGCCCCCAACGTCTCCCCAAGCCTCCAAACCCCCCGATCGCACTTGTGCTTTGAAATTCTTTACAAATCAAAAGGCTGTGCTAGTATCTGTGTGGTAAAAGTACCTAGCTTTCTGTCAGTACAGCGGTTTTGGGTCTTCCCCCATCTCGGAAAGTCAATTGCTTTTTGACGATCGCCGTTCCCAGTTAATTGGGGTTGCAGATCGCTAATCCATCACAACCGAAAGACTTGCTCCGATGTGGTGGTGGAAATAACAGTGTGAGAGAGTAACAATCGCAATGTCAGTAGGTCAATTTAATAGTTCTAGGGCTAAAAACGCGCCGAAACCCATTCCTATAGGAGTCATTGGGGTGGGTAACATGGGTCAGCATCACACGCGAGTTCTCAGCTTGCTCAAAGGTGTAGAACTGGTTGGAGTATCCGATATCAATGTCGAACGGGGCCTCGATACTGCGAGTAAGTATCGGGCCCGTTTTTTTGAAGATTACCGCGATTTGCTACCCCACGTAGAAGCAGTTTGTATTGCCGTTCCCACGCGATTGCATCATTCTGTGGGGATGGCGTGTTTGCAGGCGGGCATTCACGTTCTCATCGAAAAGCCGATCGCAGCCAGCATCGCCGAAGCAGAGTCCCTCGTCAACCAGGCGGCCGAATCTGGCTGTATCCTGCAAGTGGGGCACATCGAGCGCTTCAACCCGGCGTTTGCAGAATTAAGCAACGTGCTCAAAACCGAAGATTTGTTGGCGATCGAAGCCTCTCGCATGAGTCCCTATACCAACCGCGCGGCAGATGTTTCGGTGGTGTTGGACTTAATGATTCACGATATCGATTTGCTGCTGGAGTTGGTTCCCCAACCCGTGGTCAAATTAACTGCCAGCGGTAGCAGCGTCTCAGATTCGGGGTATTTAGATTACGTCACCGCCACCCTGGGATTTGCCAACGGCATCGTCGCCACCCTAATTTCGAGTAAGGTCACCCATCGCAAGCGGCGTTCGATTATCGCCCACTGCAAAAATTCCCTCACGGAAGCGGATTTTCTCAATAACGAAATTCTGATTCACCGCCAAACCACGGCGGACTACCGCACCGCCTACGGTCAGGTGTTGTACCGTCAGGATGGGTTAATCGAGAAGGTGCGCACGAGCAATATCGAACCCCTGCATGCCGAGTTAGAGCATTTCGTCCATTGCGTTTGCGGGGGAAATCAACCCTCCGTAGGTGGCGAGCAAGCCCTTAAAGCCTTGCGTTTGGCAAGTTCGATCGAGCAAATGGCTCTCGATGGTCAAGTGTGGCACGATCGCGATCGAGAACTATCCGGCGTCGATTAGAAGCGAAATGTCGTACGCACTAAGCCGATCCAGATCGCATCGTTTTCATCGTTGTGTTCTGGATCGGTAATCAGGAGAACCCCAGGGGTAACAAAGATATTGTCGGAAGCCTGATGGCGATAGGATAATTCAATATGATAGGAAACATCCCGATCGCTCCGTCCGGGAATATCGTTATCCGCTAATCGAGAAGGCACGCCAAACACGAAATTTAACTGATTTCCAGCTTTACCAAAATCGAGCAAAGCCGCCGTCACCGCCCAACTCCAGATATCGGCATCCGCACCCTTGGGAGCATCAAACCCGTTGCGTCGGGGGGAAGATTCGGCAATGGCATTGGTATAAGCCAGCCAACCCCCCATTAAAAAGCGATCGCTCACTTGGTAGGAAGACGCAATCCCCAAACTGTTCGAGGAGGTTGCCGTACTGCCGCCAAAGGGAAATCGAGCAAATTGGCTGCCGGTGTTGGCCGTCAGATCCACCGTCTGTCCGGGTTCGTCAGAGTAGTAGCGAGCGTACAGCAATCCGATCCCCAAGCGATCGGAGGGGGTAAAGGTGAGTTGAGCGGCCGTTTGCGATTGACTCTCGAACAGTCCCTGTTCTGGATTTTCCGGGGAGAGGGCTAAATAACTAAAACCCAACGCCACTTTATCGGTGATTTGATGGGAGGCTTGGAAGCCAGCACCAAAACCGCGGGCGAATAGGGAGCTTTCCGCCCCAAAGTTGGAGATGGAGGAAACGGGGTTGAGGCTGGGGATGATGCGGCTGGTAAAATCTCCCCGGGCCGCGATCGACACTTGGGTGCGATCGCCCACGGGAAATTCGTAAATGAGCGTGTTGAGGCGGAAGCTATTGCCAGTATTGGTTGAACCGGCAATCCGCGTCATATCCGTTCCCGTGACGCTCGTAGCGAAACCATTGAGGTTACCTGCAATCAGTTGGGTGCGCAGTCGATCTCGCCCGGTAAAGCTGGTATCGAAGGACAGACGAGTCCGATGGCCGAAGGTGAGAATGGAATCGATATCGTCGGTGGGGCTTTCACCGGATGAAACGGCTTGGCGATCGCCAAAGGCACTAGTGAGTCGGAAATCGATACTCCCCCGCAGCACTGTTGTGGTGGAGAATTGGGTTACCTCCAGTTCGGCGGTTCGATCTTCGAGGGAGGTAATTCGACCCTGTAGGGCGGTCAACTCGCTGGCAAATTCTTCTTGCAACCGCCGCAGGAGTGCCATATCTTCCGCCGTCACCCGGCCTTCTTGGGCTGCTTCGATGCGAGCGGTGACGCGATCCAAACACAGGTTGAGGGCGGCGGCAAACTCAAAACGGGTCAGGGCTTCGTTCCCGCGAAAACGACCGTCGCTATCCCCCCGCAGACAGCGATAGCGTTCCACTAGAGATTTTAATGCTTGGTAAGCCCAGTCGATGGGTTGGACATCTGAGAGTCGATCGACGGAGGGGATGCGATCTTCGATCGAATCCTCCAGCGCCACTTTGGGCGCTCGGGTTGCTCGATCGATTTCGAGCGCCCGACTCTTGACAAAATCACTTTTTGATGATGTTATTGCCATAACTGGGGAAACTGCTACCAGACAACTCACAACAGATAGGCAGCAGCCTCTGACAACGTTTTTCACGTAGATCTCCTTTCACCACAGATTGAATGTTAGAAACCCGGGACAATGGCTGAGTTTCGGTTGGCTGAGTTTTTGTTAAAAGGGTTCGACCGCGACATTGCCTCTCACCGCTTCGATCGCCTGTTGGGCAACCGCTTCGGGAATTCGCGTGTATTCCAATTCCTCGTTAAAGGTTTGCCCTTGAGTGAGAATCCAACTCACCAAATCGATGACAGATTCGACGGCCGCGACATCGGGGTATCTTCGATAGACAAATAACCAAGTTAAACCCACAATCGGGTAACCTTCTTCAGGATCGCTGAGATTCTCAACGGTAAAATCTGGATTGAAAACCACATTGGCTAGAGCTTTATTCGTTTCATCCAGGGAGGGTTTGACCCATTCACCAGCGCGATTCTCAATTTTGGCCATCTTGACATTTTGCTCGCGGGCAAAACTCGCTTGGACGTAGCCAATCGCCCCTTCCGTCAATTTCACAGCCGCTGCCACGTCGCTATCGGACGACTTTCCGATGACTGGAAAGCCCCAATTGGGTTCTTGAGTTGCTGCGATCGCCCCATTGGTAATCGCATTCAGATGGCGGGTAAAAATGAAATTCGTGCCGCTACTGCCAGAGTGAACGACGATCCGAATCTCTAAATTGGGCAAATTGGAACTAATCTGTTTCCAATTGGTAATTTCACCGCTAAAAATCTTGCCGAGTACCTCGCGAGAGATTCTCACCTGGCTGGGGATGAAACGATCGGCACTACTTTGGAGGTTATAAATCACCGCCACCGCACCGCCGGCGGTGGGAACCAGTTGCAACCCCCGCTTCATCCGGCTTGCATCTAATGGGGTGGGGGGAATGCTGCTGGCGGCAAAATCGACAGATTCATCGATAAACCGTCGAATTCCGCCCCCACTGCCGATGGCGGCATACTCAATTTCAACACCGCTGTCGGCGGCGTATTCCTCAAAGTAACGTCGATAGAGCGGTTCGGGAAAAGAATCTCCCGCACTCGTCAGGGTTTGGGCGATCGCCGCTGGATTTACCAAAGTTAGGGTGACGGCGGTAAAAGTTCCCAACCACCCATACCTGTCACCCGCGTTGAAAATGCTCATGAGCTTCTAAAGTATTTCTTCCAACGGCCGTTCAATCTTGTACGTTAATAATGAAGCTTCTGGCATCGGGAGAGATTTCGAGGTGCAGATCGAGGCTATCGGCAGACAAACCGACAACTTCGTAAAAGACGGCATTCGGTCGGGTGCTGCGCCAGAAACTGGTCGATTGAAAACCAGGTATCCAGCGCTCGATCGAGCGCATCACCGGCGAGGGAACCGCACTGCTATCGACTTCTTCTTCAATTTCTACCACTTCGCCAATCGCAGTGACATCGATTTCAAATTCGTAACCCTGTTGATTTTGCCCGCCTAACTCGTAAATAAGCGGTCCGTCTACTCGAATTTCAGCCTTAGCATAAGTAATTTCCGATCCAGATGCCGTTCTTGCTGCCGCTAGAGCTGGGAGGGGGACATCAACAATCGGAATTTCCCGTTGAATCACTCCACTCTGCTGGGCGGATACTCGCTCCGAACAGAGAGTCGTCATTGCTAGTAATGAAATTCCAATCGACAGGCTACATTTTTGCAATAAGCTCATGATTTGTCTTTTGAGAGAAAGAGTTGAATCGGGGTAATGGGAACGAACCCCTCGATCGAGGCATTTGCGGTTGAAAGGGTCAACTTAGACAGTCACCCTCAACGATCGCATCGGCGAGCGAACCAATTAGAATGAGTGGCTCGCTCGCGATCTAGTGCATCGATCGCGCACTTGGTTGGGAATAATTCTTTAGCGGTTGTTTGAAAGGGATCTCTTACGACCGGCACAGCGCACCCCGATCGTAGTATATATAAATCGGTTTGTTCTGTATTTCCATTTTTGGAAAACTTCTCTTTTTTTAACGTCAGTTTTGGAGAAGACGGTTTTGGGTGAGGGTGGGGAATGGGGAATGATACCGGCGCGAACTGCAATAACTGACAGTCCGCAGGCCCTACCATTTCATTGGGTTGACCGGGATATTAGCTGGTTGGGTCGCAATTGCTCCATCGACGGGATCTGTTTCTTCTGAAGCACGATCCGATCGCGTTTCCCCGTCCAAAATCTCCTCAACGCGATCGTAAATTTCTTGAGCTTGTCGCAAAGAGTTCCCCACGCAGGTTAACCCGAGTTTGCCAAATTCCGAGAGGCAACCCATCAGGTGAAACACCGTTCCCGTTTCCGTGCTGCTATCGAAGTGCAGGCGATGGCAGGCAATAATATCCATTAAATCTTCCGGCAACAAACCCCGATAGGTCGTTTTTTGCAAATTATCCGAGGCAATATAATACTTCGGCTGTTTTTGTTGGCTATAGAATAAACCCGTTGCGACATCGTAGCGACCGCTAGTTAACAGCTTCAGGGTCATAAACGGGTGCGTCGTTCCCCCTTTGCGCAAATTAATTTCGATCGCCTGCAAGTCCCAGGAATCATCGGCTTGGCGAACGGCAACAAAATCGACGCCAAACCTTTCGAGTACGCCTTTTTGGGCTAAGCTTTGCCCCACCCGTCGCCCCAATTCTTGCAGTTGCTGTCGATAGACCGTATCCGCCGGGAAACGGCATCCCAAATACACTTGACCGTCCGCTCCCCCTAAAATTTGGTCGTGGGTGGAGAGAATTTCCACCTCCCCTAGGGGTGTGACTCGTCCTTGCACGCTCGGAGATCGCTTTTCTTCTCCTTCTACGAACGCTTCGACAATTGCCCCTAATTCGGGAATCCGGCTCGAAAAATTCGCCCAAGTTTCGTCAGCCGCTTGAAACCGCATGGACTCGAAGCGATCGCGAATTGCCGCCACCCGGTTTCTGGAGGGAACGTCATCAATCGATGGTAACTGCAACACTGCATTTCCTTCCCCGGAAAACCCCTCGTTGAGTTTGATGACGATACGCCGCAAGTTGGGTTGCCGCTCCCATAAACCGGCAGCTGCTTGGGCAAGTTCGTCTTCTGTTGCCACCGACAAACTTCCGTCGGGATGGGGAATTCCAGCTTCGCCAAAAACCTGCCGACTGCCACTTTTGGTTCCCCAGTACAGCAAATCCGGATCGGCAGCGAGTAGCGGAATCTCCAACCGCAGGGACAAATCTCGCTCTAATGGGGTGGAGTTGTAGCAAATCATGTAGGATCGATCCCGACGCAATGCTTGGCGGATGCGAGCCAATAGGCGCGGACGTTCTAAGATTTTCTGAGTCAGGGATTTGGGGGAGGCGTCGTAGGTGGCAAAGAGCAACAGGCGATCGCGCGCGTGGGAGAAGGGAACACCGGGAAGGGATTGTAGATAATAGTCGATGACGATGGGCGGTAGGGGTTGGGAGGTAACGTAAATGAGGCGAGTTTGGGGGTTCCACAAGCGAATCAGGGAAAACAGCAGCCGTTCTTCATAGTGGTGCGCGCCTTCCACCTTCAGCATTTCCCGAGGATCGAGAGAGAGGGACGGAATGACCAAAATATCGTGGTTGTTGCAGTCAAAGCGATCGATCGTTTGCCAGCGATCGCGTAACTGAGCCTGGAGTTGCCGAAATCGCTCGGATTGTGGCGTGGAAGATGGGGGAGACGCTGCCATTGAAGTTGCTGGGCGAGAATAATTGTAATATCGCGCGCAAGTGCGATTGTAGGCATTCGAGCTGAAAATTAGCCGGAATTGTTATATTTATTTGGCAACCATCGCGTCTGAGGGGTCGATCGCATCCAGTTCCCGGATACATTCACAACATCCGTTACAACATCCGTACCTAGACAAAACATAAAGGTTGTCGGTTTCGACTAGGTGTCCGGTGTAGGGTGTAGAACAACGACGATCTGGATAAGACTTTTGGGTACTGTCGACTCGATCGCCGTTGGACGGATCGAGTAATCGGGGAGAAAAGAATCGTGACGAATCGAGTGGGGTTGAATCGGCTTCCAGGGAAATTCTACCCGTCTCTGAAAAGGTATTTAAAACGGCTCTCGATTGCTGGAATTGCCATCTTGAGTTTGACGGCGATCGGGTGTTCGGAGAATGCGATGACGGATGTCTCTGGGACTGACAATACCGATGACATTTCTGAAGATACTCCCTCTTTCAACTCCTCACCGATTACCAATGCTTCGATCGATCCGAGACTGACGACTGCAAATACCGAGTTTGCCTTTAAGCTATTTTCTCAAATTTATCGAGAACAGGAGGAAGAGAATATTTTTATTTCTCCCGCTAGTATTGCCTTTGCCCTCGCGATGACTTACAACGGTGCTAGCGGCGAAACTCAAGCGGCGATGGCGCAAACCCTGGAATTACAGGATATGAGCCTTGAAGACGTGAATAATGCTTACGAGTTACTCAAATCGACATTAGAAAATATCGATCCGAATGTAGAACTTGCAATTGCTAATGCCCTGTGGTCGAATTTGGGGGTAGATTTCAATCCTGATTTTTTAACTCAGACCCGAGAGTTTTACCAAGCAGACGTCACCGAACTCGATTTCAGTCAACCTAATGCGCCAGCCACCATTAATAATTGGGTGAAACAAAAGACGAATGGCAAAATTGATGGCATCGTCGATCGCATTTCTCCCGACACAATTTTATTTCTGATTAATGCCATTTATTTTCAAGGGAATTGGAGCGAACCTTTCGACGCAGGGGCGACAACGGAACAACCCTTTAACTCTCTCGATGGGTCTCAAACGCCTCATCCTTTGATGTCGCAAACCGGCGAGTATCAGTATTTAGAAAATGAAACGTTTCAAGCGGTGAGTTTGCCCTACGGAAACGGGCAGTTTAGTTTTTATATTTTCTTGCCAAAAGAAAATGTGAGTTTATCTCAGTTAGTTGAGAGCATCAACTCAGAAAACTGGAACAATTGGATAAACCAGTTGAGGTTAAAACCAGGTTCGATTCAAATCCCTAAATTCGATTTGGAGTATGAAATCACTTTAAATGATGCCTTAAAAGCGTTGGGGATGGAAGTCTCTTTCGATCGCGATCGCGCTGAATTTTCTCAGATGAAAGTCCCGCCGCCGAATTTAGCCATCGATCGCGTCAAACACAAAACATTTGTGGAAGTCAATGAAGAAGGCACTGAAGCAGCAGCTTCGACTTCGGTGGGAGTCGTGGCAACTTCCGCCAGAGAGATAGAAGAACCATTCAATCTGAAAGTCGATCGTCCTTTTTTCTGTGTCATTCGCGAGAATCAAACTGAAACGATCGTGTTTATGGGTTCGATTGTCGACCCCTAATTGTTTCCTTTCTTTCAAAACGGAATTAATTGAATTCCTTCACGGCAAAATCCGATAGGGTGACCGTATAACTTTGCTGGTTTTGAGTGGCAATAAAATTAATTAATACTTCGGCGGCAACTGAGACTGCCATGAGTGCTAGATTTCGGGCGAGGGGATAGTCGCAAATATCATCCTGGGCGGGAGTTGGTACGCGATAGCGATCGTTCCAAATAATTTCGGCATAATCGCTGGCTAAACCCACGTGCAGGCAAGATAGCGTTTCTTTTTTGCAGTAATCTGTCACCACTTGACGTGACAGACTATTATCAAATGTATCGATAACGATGCCAGACTTGGGAAGTAGTTTTTTGGCATTATCAGCGGTTAATTCCTTCGCGTCCATGGCAATTTTAACCCCTAACGCTCGATACAAGTTATTCGCCAAAATTTTCGCTTTAAAGGCACCGATATCCGAACGATAATAGGGTTGTGTGGAGAGGTTGCGTTCTTCAATCCGATCGCGATCGATAACCTTGAGATTACCAAAACCCGATCGAGCTAAATTCTCTGTTAAGTTTGCCCCCAGTGCCCCCGCACCACAAATCGTAACGGGAAACTGCCGCAATTTTGCCATGACTGCGGGACTTCGATAAAGTTGCTCGTGTAAAAAAATCGACATGAGACCAAGGGTGTATTGGTTTGTACTCGATCGTATTTTTGAGAGATAACGAGGTTAGGTCTTTTGAGAGAAAGTTGCGCCACCCTCGCTAATTATAAATCCGGTATAAATTAACATTTTAGATAATTTATACTGAGAAATTATAAATTATTTAATGAACCTTTATCTCTTGATACCCAAATATACGATCGACATATCTAATCACCAAACATGAAATCAATTTCTATGTCAAAATCATTAATTTTTTGAACATTACCCTTGACCTTTGTAGGGAAAGGTCTATTACCAATGCCGTAGTTCTTCTTGTTGGCGGGCGACTTCTAGTAAATTCCCCCAAAATGCGGCTTTACTTTCTGCTAGAATCTGGCGAATTTTATGCCAAGTTTCCGTCGGGGTTTTTTCTCGATCGTCTAACGCCAGCTCGATGGTACGCACGATCGTAGAAATGGGGAGGGTTTTATTCACTTCTAAAACCTTTCCCGCATCCTCGCGAACGCAAACAAAATATTGACTGTCCGGAACGTTCCAGACTTTCCAACCATTATATTGATGCCAAGGGTTTGGCTCGCAATCGCGACTTTGAGAAGAATTCACAGAAGAGCTCAAGTTGTCTAACTCGTGAGGAGTTTGTAATTGCATTTGAGAAAACATCAATCATTATGCATCCCTCTTAGATTAACGGCTCCAGGAGATCGCATTCCGGATCGATCGTGGGATAAATTTGCCGATCGTTTGAGGGGTTTCATCCACCACCATAGCACTGGTTTTGGAACGCCCCGAAGTTTAAAGATCGCACACCCAAACACGTTACATTTTTGTATGACTCATTCCATGTTAAGTTACTTTTGAAAGTATCGTTCTTAGACAGTGATTCTTTACGTGGTATCCCCTGGCGGAGATCGACTTCCTCGACCCTACCCATTACTCTTCCCAATCGTTGTTCGATCGCCGATTCTCCCAATCATCTTCTACTGAGATGGGTTCGGGTTCGGCGTACTCGGTGGGTTCGAGTTCTAATTCGAGTTCCTCGTCGGCGTTGAGTTCGCTATTGCGCTGCAACGGTTCCACGACGCGGGCGATCGCATCTTTGACGAACGCTTTCATAAACTCATCCCGCCGCGTGAGCTGAAATTGGCGCTGTACCACCTCCGTCATCCCCCCATCTCCCCAATCCTGTTCTTGGCGGAAATACTCGATGAAACTCTTCCCGGCAATCCGCGTCAGATAAGCGGCGCTCACCCCCTGAATGACTTTACCCACCAACAGGGTGCCGACGTGGAATTGCAGCGCCGTTCCCACCAACTGTACCGCTCCTTTCACGATTCCCAAACTCGCCAGGGTTTTCCCCAGAGACAGGGCTAATTCCTTTCCTCGATCGAGATTGAGTTCGCAGCCATAGACATTGCCGATTTCTACCACCATCTGGGCGTTCACCGCCACCGTCGCCAGCAAATCCACCCCGGGAAGGGGAGTTACGGCAATCGCCCCCGCGCCAATCCATTGAAAGCGATCGACAATTTTCATCGCCTGTCGCCGCCGCTGTCCGTCGAGAATCTCCCGCGCCCGATCGCCTAACCGTTGGGATTGCAATAGGATATTATCGGCGATCGAATCTTCTCCCTGAGCGCGCAACACCGCAACCAGGCGGCGAATCAGGGGCATGATATCGGGATCGGGGGTGACGAGTTCCCCGGTTGCCAAACGAACGCTGGGGGGGTTGGCGGCAATGGCAACAATATCGCTGGGGGGCACGACTTCTCCCAAGCGCGATCGCAACCGAGCTAAAATTGCATCTCGATCGGCATCGAGCAGCAAATCCGTTTTATTCAATACGACGATCGAGCGTTTCCCCAGTTGCACCAACGCCGTCAGGGGGGCGTATTCCGAGGCGAGCAAATCGTTATCCACCACGAACACCAACAAATTCGCCTCCGTCGCCAACTGCCGCGCCACTTCCCCCCGGCTGGCTCCCGCTTCCCCCGCTTCCAGGATTCCCGGCGTATCGGTGACGAGAATTTTGCGATCGAGTCCCGGCAAATCCAAGGGATAAGTTTCTCCCGTCGTCGTCGTTCCCATGGGAGCGGCTATTTCCCCCACCATCCGACCGATTAAGGCTCGAATTAGCGAGGTTTTCCCCGCCGAACCGGTGCCGAACACGACGACTTGCAAATCCCCCCGAGAGAGGGTCGATTCGATTTCGCGCGATCGATCGAGCAATGATTGCCGCGCCACATCATCTTGAATTTGCGCCACCTGTTTGCGCACGGCCCGCAAATTTTCTGTCGCTGCATCAGCTTTGGCTTCGGGCACTTTCGGCATCGGACGCTTGCGGCTGCCGGCGGTGGATTTCGGCGTCCAGTAGAGCTTCAGATAGTACAAATACGTCCCCAACAGCGCCGCCAAAACCCCTAGAACTAGGACTAATAAGAGATTCGCCAGTAGCGGCGATGTAGACCAGGCAATTTGGGAGTAGAGTCCTCCCAGGGAACTCACCAGCCAAATGGTTAAGCCGAGGATGATGCCGATACCGAGAATGAGAGCGAGCAGGCGGGGGAGAGGCATGGTTATTTGGGCTTTGGGGGCTTTGGGAGGCTTTGGGGGCTTTGGGAGGCAGAGGGGGCGAAGGGGGCAGGGGAAGAATCGAAAGTGGGAGCATCTTGCTCCCGTTTCCCCCGTTTCCTCCATATTTAACGTCAGGTACGAAAGATTATTAATTTATTATCGATCGCCAAATTGAAAATGGAGAGAGTACAATCGATCGCGATCGTCAATAACAAAATATACGCAAAATACATTATGGGACTTTTCGATAAAATTGCTGGCGCAATCGGCGACCCCAACCTGCAAGCAAGTGCCGGTCAGATTGGCAGCCTCCTCGGCAGCCTCCAACAAACCGGCAGCTCGCAAAACCTCGACAACTCCACCACTCAAGCGCTGATGTCGGTGGTGGGTTCCCAAGTTAGAGGGGCGCTGCAAGAGAAAAAGTCGGCTAGCGGTATGGATGGCGTTCAAGCTCTGGTGAATCAGTTTGCTGGTACGGGATTCAACCCGCAAGCGGTATCGGCGCTGTTTTCTTCCCAGCAGGAAGAACAAGTCGTGCAAGCCGCATCCCAAAGCACGGGAGTCAACGCGGCGACGATTCAAGCCATGCTGCCGTCTTTGGTGCCCCTGGTGCTGAATTTCTTGAAAACCGGTGAGGGGCAAAATGCCGCCGCCGGAGCCAATCCCATCCTCAACAGCTTCCTCGATTCCGATGGGGATGGCGATGTTGATATGGGCGATGTGATGAAGTTAGCTGGGCGGTTTTTGAAGTAGTCGCCGGGTCTAAATCCCGCGAACGAACGAATCCTACAGTGGGAGCATCTTGCTCCCATAGCTCCGCATCTGTGCTGAGTGTCCCCTCTATGGACTCAAATTTCGATCGCCGCACGAACGCCCTTTTTTTGCTTCCTACGACAGAATCGCCAGCCACTCCTCCAACCAGAGGAGAATCAGCTCATCCATTCTGGTGAGGCGAGCGTTGGTGCGATCGTCGTAGTATTCTTAATAACCACTAAGCTCAACACGAATTCCCCCGCCCGTTTTGGGTCGTTGGGGATTTTTTTTTCCGGTTCGGCGACTTGCGTCACCCTCACGGAGGGGTTGAGTGGGAAGCTCAACCCAGTCGCTTGACTCCCACATGCTCTTTTATTCGATGGCAGTTCGCTTTAAGAGTGGGTTTTAGCAATTTGGCTATCTAATCATAAACACATTTGAGAACATCAACCCTGTAGAACGTCACCCCCAATTTTGAATTCAGAATGGGGTGTGAGATGTTGGGTGTTGAGAAAGTCATCAATGTGATATTCCTTCTCTCCCATGCCTTCCCCCTCACCGCATCTGAAGCATCTTATTTTCCACCAATCCTCCCATCTAACAAAAGAATGCTTTTCACAATGGATGCGTTCGCGCGCGCGTCTCATGCAGGAGAATCGTTCGTTGAGGGTGAACGAAATTTCAAGGGTTTGGCTCCCCCGCTTCCCCTGCTCCCTCTACTCCCCCTGCTCCCTCAGCTCCCCCAGCTCCCCATCCCCCTATCGAACGGGATATCATAAAAATCTGCCATCGATCGAGTTTAATCAAGACGCTATGCAAACCGTAGATTCTAAAACAGTTCCCTCGACAATGGACGTGCCGAAGCACGGTCTTCCCGTCACTATCATTACCGGTTTTCTCGGCAGTGGAAAAACCACGCTCCTCAACCACATTCTCTCGAATCAGGAAGGGGTAAAAACAGCCGTTTTGGTCAACGAGTTCGGCGAAATTGGCATCGATAACGAGCTAATCATCGCGAGTGAAGACAACATGGTGGAGTTGAGCAACGGTTGTATTTGCTGTACCATCAACGATGATTTGCTCAATGCCGTTTATAACGTGTTGGAGCACCCGGAGAAAGTCGACTATTTGGTGGTAGAGACCACGGGTCTGGCCGATCCGCTACCAGTGGCACTGACGTTTTTGGGGACGGAACTGCGGGATATGACCCGCCTCGATTCGATCGTGACGACGGTCGATTGCGAGAACTTCAGCCTCGATTTGTTCAATTCCCAAGCAGCCTACAGCCAAATTGCCTACGGCGATATCATTCTGCTCAATAAGGTGGATTTGGTGAATGAAGCAGATGTAGATGTTTTGGAGGGGAGGATTCGCGAGATTAAGGAAGGCGCGCGGATTCTGCGGACGACTCGCTCTCAAGTTTCCCTGCCGTTGGTTCTCAGTGTGGGGTTGTTCGAGTCCGATCGCTATTTTGAGGAGAAAGAGTCCGAAGGCGGTCACGACCATCACCACCACGGCCACGACCATGACCACGACCATAGTCATGACCATAGCCACCATGACCATAGCCACCATGACCACGACCATGACCACGGCCATAGTCATGACCATAGCCACCATGACCACGACCACGACCACGGCCATGACCACGGCCATAGCCACCACGACCACGACCACGGCCATGACCACGGCCATAGCCACCACGACCACGACCACGACCACCATCACCACCACCACTCCGACCACTTAGAACAGGACGGGTTTACCTCGGTTTCCTTCGAGAGCGACACACCCTTCAATATTCGTCGATTTCAGGATTTCCTCGATAACCAGCTTCCCGAGAATATTTTCCGGGCTAAAGGTATTCTCTGGTTTTCGGAAAGTCCTCAGCGTCACATCTTCCACCTGAGTGGCAAGCGATTCTCTATCGATGATGAAGAGTGGAAAGGGGAACCCAAAACCCAATTGGTGCTGATCGGTCAGGATTTAGAGCACGACAAGTTGCGATCGCAGCTGCAAGCCTGCGTCGAATCCGGCAAGCCGAAAGGACGTGGTTAAGTGAACTACCAGACGTTCATCGCCACTCCCGGCGATAGAACGCTGGCTTCTGATTTCACGGGGGGTTCCCTCCACTACGTTCCGCCCCAACACGGACTTGCGTCCGCGAAGTGGTCTTACACCCCTACGGCAGTCGCTCATGGGGGAAACCCCCAAGACCGCGCTGCCTCCTCCATCAGCAGAAGTCCTGGTTCCCAAGACCCTTAGCTGTCTAATTCCTTCTGCTCTGATATTGATTGCCGCGTTTTCGTCGCGGTCGTGATGGGTACCGCAACTCGGACAATCCCAATAGCGAACATCTAAGGGCAGTTCGCCGATCTGATAATGACAGTTCGAGCAGGTTTTTGAACTGGGGAACCATCGGTCTATTTCGACCAATACTTTCCCTTCGCGTTCGAGTTTGTACGCGAGGAAATTCACGAAGGTTCCCCAACCAACATCGGAAATAGCAGACGCTAGTTTATGGTTGGAGACCATACCTTTTACGTTCAGGTTTTCCACCACGATGACTTGGTTGTCGTCAACGAGCTTTCGAGAAAGCTTGTGTAAAAAGTCTTGGCGAGCATTAGACAAACGCTCGTGTACTCGTGCTACGAGTTTACGTGCTCGGGCGCGCGAATTACTCCCTTTTTGTTTACGAGCCAGTTTTGCTTGCTTGCGAGCAAGGTTCCGCTCGTGCTTCTTGAAATGCTTAGGGTTGGCAAACCTAGAGGTTTTGAGACCATCATTGACAATGGCAAACTCTTTCAACCCCAAGTCGATTCCGGCCACTTTACCATCAGTGTTAGGAGTCGGCGACTCCTCTTCGATCTCAGTGAGCACCGAGGCGAAGAACTTACCCGATGGGGTTATGCTGAGTGTCACCGTCTTGATTTTTCCCTCGATTGGTCGATGGAGCTTGGTCGTAATCAATCCCAGTTTTCCGGGGAATTTCAACATCTAAAAACGATCGCACCACTTCCAGATAGCCCGAGGCATCCTCTAGCATAGGAAAATGACCGGTATTGCGAATTAGGGCATATTTAACGTTTTGGCTCAAACTCGCAGCTTTACGACCCATTTGAGCGGGAATGATGCGATCGAACTCCCCGGATACCAATAGCGTCGGAACTTGAATGCGGGCGAATTCCTCGGGCATCCCCAATGCCATTTTCTGACTGACAGAGCTGTAAATCGTTCCCAGAGCAGCTTCGTAGTCGGCCATGATGAAGTCTTCCAAAAACTCTCGCCTCAGCTGATGCGGGAGGGGACGATGGAGAAACCGAGCCATAAACATTCGATCGATACCCGGAATCCACGACAGCCATCGAGGGCGAAATTTGACCACCTGACCGCCAAATTTGTGAAAGGCTTTGAAAGCGCGTTCGTCGTATTCAAAAATACCGCTACAGGTGAGGATGGCACGTTCGACACGTTGGGGATAGCGATTGAGAAATAAGGTAGCGATCGATGCCCCCATAGAATGGGCGTTGAGATATACTTTTTCAATTCCCAAATTATCTAAAAGAGCGGCTAAATCGTCAGCGTAGGTTTCGAGTTCGTAGCTGCATGGGGAATCGAATTTAGCCTCGCATTCTGCCTCCTGGGGAAGGCGCGATCGCCCGAATCCTCGCAGGTCGTAAAGCAAGCAGGCAAACTGATTTGAAAGGGACTCGGCCGTACTGTGCCAGTAGCGATCGGAACCGCCCCAACCGTGAAGAAAGACCATAACGGGTCGATGGGCAGATGCTTCTGACGACGGCAGCCACTGATAGTAATGTTCGACATTCCGAACTCGAAGATATGGCACAATTTATTTTCCTCCGATGAGTGAGTTTTAACCTCAATATTTGACAGTTAATTTTGAAAATCAAAAACCAATCGATCGCACTTTTCTTTTCTCGTAGTTTGCTACGATACAGCTTTTAAAACTGATAGATATACATGAATTGAGAGCGATTAAAATTTCAGTTTAAAAGATAACGATCGAATCCCAGATATCTTCACATTTTTTGCATCTTTATTAAGGTGAGCCCTCTTCGCTATCCCTAGGACCTTGACCGGTATAGTAATTTTCTCGAAGAATTTTCAGCTCGGGGACATCGAAAATTTCAGATGAATTACCTTGCAGTGCAACCTCCTTAGCTGTAACCAGCATGGGATCGTTGGGATTGACTGAAAACTCTTGTACTGCATGAGGTTCAAACTGTCCTAAAATAAGTAGATAATTTTTCTGTAATCGACTTGTTTGAGGTTGTTCAAACCGAAGAGCGGCTTTGACAGCTTCAAGATGATGACTTTGCTTAAAATCGTTATACTTATGTCCAAGATATAGCCACGTCTCAGTTGCCATCAATCTTTCGACTAGACTGACAGACCCATTTACAACTGTAGCCAACTCGACAATGATTTCCCATTCTTGAGCATTCAGACTAGGTAGAAAACGCATTGCTCTAATCGAAATCGCCTTCATGTACTCAACAGGCTCTTCTAAATTTTGGTAGTGTGTCAGTAAACTCCTTACTTCAGTAAGATAGCCATGCCGAGCTAGACTTTCTATAATATTAATGGGATCGCGAATAATCCAAAAGGATTCGCGTAAAATATCCATCAGCGAACCCACGATATCTTCAAATCCTAAAACTGATAGTCTATAAAGTGAAAAACGAATATATCTTTGCAATTTGCGAATATCATGATGATTAATAGTCTCTGAATTACGTAGTTTTTGCCAGCTACTTTGAAGCAATTCAGCTAGTTCTCTACGTAAATCATTTTTATGGTTTATCCAAGTCTTATTAGCAGTAGAGAAAGTTGAGGTCCACTGATGAAGTGAACTCAAAGACTCCTCTCTTAATGGTTTTGTTGACTTTAACTCTCCTTCTATCCCAAAAATTTCTTTTTGTTTTGATATCTCTCGCTCTCTTTTTTTTGCATTAACATTAAACAGATATTTATATATTTTGCGACTTAACTCTGTTTCATTAATATAAATTTTTATGGATTTTAAACACTTTTTATAGCATTCAATATTGTGCCACCATAGATTATCCTGATGATAAGAATCCTCAAAAATTGCTCTATGATCTGAATTCAATATCCAAAGCAGATTAACAATACTGTCAAACTTTTGACTTAGCTCCTCTAAATACTCATCCTCATCAGATTGTTCTAGAAAAGTAGCAACATTATAAATTTTCTCTGTCTTTGACTCATTAAAATTTAAGCCTAGACTCTTGAGTTCACCCCTCAATACATCTTCAATTATGTTTAAATCTTCGGAATTTGGAATGACGAAAATCATGTCATCAACATACCGATGAAGTTCCACTTCCCATTCATTTCCACTACCAAACTTGGTATCTATAGAAGTTAAATAAAGATTGGCATAAAAACCAGAACCAATACTTCCTTGAGTCAGACCTTGACCTACATCATGTTCAGGAATTTCTTTAGAAAGTAATAAGCGAATCAGCCAACGCACTCGTTCACTAAAAGTTAATTCTCGGGAAAGCTCATTGCAAAGCTGTTCTTGAAGTATTTTTGTATAAAATGATTGAATATCAACCTTTAAAATTGCACCATTAGGATATTTTTTGGCACTATTTCGTGCTGTTCGCATGTAATTACAGTAAGCAGAAAACCAATATTGATATAGGTACTCCGTATCTAGACTAGCTCCAGAAATTCTATATGCATAACTGTTTCCTCTCAACTGAGAAGCCTTATTCCCTAACTTTTGAATAATTGCTACTGATAAGATTTCTTCTTCAATGCGAGTGAGTCCTCTTGGACGAGTCGTTACTAAATTCTTTGGGAATTTATATGAAATCAGCTCATTACTTAGTGCTATATCATTAGCATATGCATATAATTGTTCTCGCAATATCTCCAGACGGACTTCAAGATTACTCTCCAGAAGACGAATTTCAGTTTCGTCATATAATGCTTCATGAAATAAGTGATTTCGTGCTCTTGCCCAAGCTAATCTTAGATTTTCAAGGCTAATAATCTCATTCCAATCCTTATCTTCTTCTCGATCGCCACTATACACCGTGCAAAAATCAGCATAAAATTTGATAGGCTGATTTTCCTTTGTTCTCTCTTTTCCCTTGTCTCTCCAGTAACTACTAATAGGATTTTCGACATTTACAGAGTGGTTATCTGAGTTTATTCGCTCAATTAAATGTCTATTGCCAATTATTTTTTCGAAAGTCAATAACATTTCTTCAATTCTTTCCCTTAAAGTAATATTACTATTTGTGCCTACTTGTACTTGATTTTCCATATTTTTTGTGCCAATTGTCAAAATATGCATGATGTCAATTGGTACACTGTCTATTAGGTGTTTATAAGCTTGAGCTTCTGCCGTCCCAAAACCTTCATTATCCTCTACTGAGGAAAGCTCGACTTTAATACCTAATGCTCTTAAATGATTAAGATCTGATTGACGATTTTTATACGATTGGCTAAATGGAGAAATAACATTTAATTGCATTACAAAAATCTGATTTAAACAAGGTGATTGTAGTTTTATGATTTCATCTTTAAGATATTTTTCAATATTTAAAACAGCATCGGGAAATCCTTGTAATATAGCTTGGAATTCTAGCTCGAATAAATCATTGGTCAATAATTTCAGATTCTCCATGGTTTTGCTGTATAGAGCAATAGCATTACAAACTGGATCGACACCGATAATAAGAATCTTTAGATCGTTCATCAGTTTGCCATCTTCTTTGAGTTTGATCACAACATCTAAGAAGGCAGCAGAAGCTGCACCTCCACCACAACCAATATCTAGCACACAAATCTTTTGTTGATGTCTCAGCCAAGATAAAATTTTTTTTTCACCTACAATAGTATCTAAAACATGTATCGCCTTAAAGTAATGTGCGGGAAAAAGAGAATAATATTGAAAGGCAATATGTTTCCAGTCAGTTTGCTGAAGTTTGTTTCTTAAGTTCTTGTAAGATACAGATTTATATCCTTTTGACTCTTGTATATTTTCCTCAATCCATTTATGAGTCGTGGAATAAGCCTGTTGAACAAGCGGATGAAAGCGGCGATAAATCGTTTTTAAAAGACTCACAAAAGAACTCCTTTTGCCTTGTTTTTAGAAATTAAATATTTTGAGTGCAGATGTAATCGAGCTGAAAAATAGTGGGATAGCGGGTCTTAACTATTGAAATTGGGTAATGTCCTAAGCCTATTTTTTATTTGCTCGAGCCGATCTTAATTAAAAACTCGATTCGTTTAGTGAAGCCTAACAGTTTTAGCGGATAACCTAAAGGGCTAGCTATGTATTCTACGCTACATCTGCTGGCTCGACCGTTTATTCAGTATATTTTCCCGATCTGTAACTCAACCGGTACGAACGGCAATTGCGGAAGATAACTCAAACCCCCTCCAAGAACTGGGCATTTGAGCGATCGCCCTCTTACAGTAGAAATATAAAGAAATTCACGAACTTCTCATCAGTTCCCTACTTGGCTTGAATTTCGCCATCGAGTTTCGATTTTTTTCTCATGTCGATGAAGTTGCGATTTTTCCCCCACATGACAGCCTCTGTCGCCGCCCTCCTGGTTCTGGGTGCCGTGTGGATATTAGAACGACAGGAACGGATCCGATTCCAAACGGCTCACCGGGTGAGCGTTGTTAATAAACTCTATGTTGTCGAAGCGGCTCTAGAAGCGAAGCTCGATCGCAACTTAGCCCTTTCGCGCGGTTTGGTGTCTTACGTCTCCACCCACCCGGAAATCGACGCAGCCGAATTCGAAGGTTTGGTGCGGGTGCTCGTGGCGCAGCAACCGGATATTGAAAGCGTGAGTTTGACCCGCGCGGGAGCGAAACCAGGGGAAGGCTATACCTATTCGACAGGCGATCGCCCCTTCGATTGGCAAACCTTCGATCGCAATCGCCGTACTTCCATCGAACAAATCGTCGAGTCTCGAAATTCGGTCGTCGAACCTCCCATTACCCTAGCAGACGATCGCGCGATCGCCATCGAACGGGCACCGATCTTCATCACCCCTCCCGGTGCGCCTCCCGAAAGCGGGATTTATTGGGGCAGTGTTAGCCTCGCCCTGAATTTAACCTCGGTATTGCAAGAAGTCGGCGCGCTCAATCCCCTGTCATCCCTAAAATACAGCTTGCGCGGTAGTGATGCTTCCCCCGATGACGAGGTGTATGTCGGCGACGGGGCGATTTTTCAACAACAGCCGAGCATTGTCAATGTAGACTTACCCCAAGGTTATTGGCAGTTAGCGGCCGTTCCCCAAACCGGTTGGAAACCGGAGTCGCCGATGTTATGGTGGCTGCGCGGTGGCGGCAGTCTGCTGGCAGTACTCGCGGGTCTCTCGCTTTTTAAAAGACTCGACGATCCCCGACGGCAGCACCAAGTTCTAGAGCGAGAAACGCAGGGGTTGCGGGAAAAAGAAGCACTCTACCGCGAGTTAGTCGAGAGTGCCCACTGCGCGATCGTCCGCTTGGATGCCCAAAACCAGATTACCTACGTCAACCCCTTTACCCAACGCCTGCTGGGATATTCCGAGGCAGAACTGGTGGGGAAACCGATAGGCAATTTCCTACGCCCACCAGCGCAAGAAACTGCCAATCCTTTCCTCTGCGCGATCGAAAGCAGTCTCTTTTACCCCCACCCCGAGATCGATTGCGAGGCGCAAATTCTGGGCAGTGGCGGTCAAACCCTCTCCGTGGCATGGCGCGGTAAAGCCCTTGTCGACCTTCTGGGACAAGTGAACGGTATCGTGTGCGTGGGGCGAGATATTAGCGATCGCGCCGGGGCGGAAGTGGAACTGCGGGCATCGGAATCGGAACTGCGATCGTTACTCGCGGCAATGACCGATCCGATTTTCGTCCTCGACGATGGGGGACGCTTCCTCAAAACTGCTCCCATCAGTCCCGATTCCGTCTATCGTTGGGACCCCACGGGGCGCACTCTCGGGGAAGTATTTGAACCCGATCGAGCCGAGGTATTTCTGGGGGCCGTTCAAAAGGCGATTGCCACTCAAATGCCTCAGTCCTTTGAATACAGCCTCACGATCGAAGACAAAGAGGTGTGGTTTGGGGCGAGTCTTTCACCGATGTCGGCAGATACGGTTATCTGGGTGGCCCGGGATATTAGCGATCGGGTGCGCGTGGAAGCCGAATTGCGATCGGTGGCATCGGAGTTGGAACAGCGCGTTCAAGAACGAGCTGGCGAAATTCAACAGGCGAACAAGAAACTGCAAGTCGAAATCGTCGAACGGATGCAAATCGACGAAGCCCTGCGCCAAAGCGAAGCCCGAGAACGGGAAAAAGCCCAGGAACTCGAACAAACCCTCGAAAAACTCAAACTCACCCAAGCCCAACTGGTGCATACGGAAAAAATGTCCGGTTTAGGCGAACTTGCAGCGGGCATGGCCCATGAAATTAACAATCCCGTCGGCTTCATTCACGGCAATCTTTCCCACGTTCGAAACTATACCCAAGATTTGCTCGATTTAGTCGATCTCTATCAAGAAGAGTATCCCCAGACAAACGATCGCATTGAGGATTGGATTGAGGAGATCGATCTCGAATTTCTTCGAGGGGATATCGACAGTATGCTTGCTTCTATGGAAAACGGAACCGATCGCATTCGCAACATTATTCTTTCTGTGCGCAATTTCTCTCGCTTGGATGAATCGGACTCAAAACCAGCCAAGATTAGTGAAGGACTCGAAAGTACTCTCCTGATGTTGCAACACCGCCTGAACCGTCATTCGAGTTTGCCCGAAATTGAGATCGTCCGGGAGTGGGGGGAATTACCCAAAGTCGAATGTTATCCCAGCCAACTCAATCAAGTGTTTGCCCACCTGATTTCGAACGCCATCGAAGCCTTAGACGAACAGCGCCCGGATTGGACTGACAAACCCAACGATGACGAGCGATTTCCCTGCGGCCCCAACCCGGCGATCTGCATCCGCACGCAGGTTCTAGAGGGCGATCGAATTGCGATTTCTATTGCCGACAACGGATCGGGAATTTCACCGGAGATCGAGGCCAAAATTTTCAATCCGTTTTTTACCACCAAACCCGTCGGTCAAGGCACGGGACTGGGCTTATCCATTAGCTACCAAATTATTACAGATCTTCACCAAGGTGCGTTAACTTGTGTTTCCGAACCGAGTCTGGGAACCTGCTTTACAATAGAAATTCCCATCCGGAATTAGTGGGGGCGATCGTGTAGTTTTCTCTTACCAAATCTATTACTTGCCTACCTTCTCTATCCCTAGACTCATGCACTCAATGACGGTCATTTGGAATACCCTGCTTACTAACCGAGTTTGGATGACTTGGAACCTATTTCTCGCCTTACTTCCCCTGGCGATAAGTCTGTGGTTGTTCGGTCGACCTCGATCGCGCGCCATTCGCTGGGGAATCGTCGGTTTCACCGCAGCGATGTTTGTCGGGACGTATTTAAAATACCCGTCTTATCTGGTGGAAGAAATTTTTCAATTCTTCCAAAATATTCGCCCGATATATTTAGCGATCGCTGTGATTTTGACCCTCGGGCTGATGGGAATTGAGATGTGGATACTCGGTAAAAATAAATCTCGTTCCATATTTTGGTGGCTGGGCGTTATCGTGTTTATTGCCTTCTTACCCAACGCGCCTTACGTCTTGACTGATGTGATTCATTTGATTGAAGATATTCGTCGCGGTTACTCAGTTTGGCTGATTTCGTTGGTACTCATTCCTCAATATCTACTCTTTGTCGGGATTGGGTTTCAAGCCTATGTTTTGTCGTTGATGAATTTAGGACAATACATGACGCGCCAGGGTTGGGGACGGTTTGTTTTGGCAACGGAGTTAACGATTCACGCTTTGTGCGCGATCGGGATTTATTTAGGTCGATTTTGGCGGTTTAATAGCTGGGATTTAATCACAAAATTAGATACAGTTTTGCAAAGAATGGCGAACGAACTCCTGGATAAACGTCCGCTGATGATACTCTCTATTACTTTTGCCGTTATCGTGGGACTGTACTATATCTTGAAATGGGTGACCGAATCGATTATCATTGCCCGACAAGTCAAGAAAACGGCGGCTTTCGATCTATCTTTGCCATCCCTACAAGAATAAGTCAAATCTAATGCTGGAAAATCGCGATATTTTACGACGAAAACTGACTCCTTATTTATTTCTATTTCCAGCATTATTTTTCTTAGTTCTCACCGTCATTTATCCGGCGTTGCGGGGATTTTATCTCAGCTTCACTCGCTACGAATACGACCTCACTCAAGCACCAACTTGGGTGGGGTTTGCTAATTTTCAGCGATTGTGGGTCGATCCGCTCTTTTGGCAAACCTTACGGCAAACTCTATTGTATTTAGTCGGCGTCGTCCCCATTTTAGTGGTTCTGCCGTTGGGGTTAGCGATTTTAGTCGATCGCAAACTGAGGGGAATTATTTGGTTTAGAACGGCTTATTACACCCCCGTTGTGATTTCGATGGTTGTGGCGGGAATTGCTTGGAAATGGTTGTTCTCGGAAAATGGATTGCTCGATCGAATTGTGGGAGTTTTTGGATTTGAAAATGGCATCCCCTGGTTAACTAGTCCCAGATTAGCCATTTTTAGCGTCATGGCGGTCACCATTTGGAAGGGGTTGGGATACTATATGGTGATTTATTTAGCCGGGTTGCAAGGCATTCCAGGGCAGTTATACGAAGCGGCAGCCTTGGATGGTTCCGATGGCTGGCGGCGGCATTTGGATATTACCGTCCCCTTGATGAAACCTTATATCTTGCTCGTTGCTGTGATTTCATCCCTCTCGGCAACGAAAGTGTTTGAAGAGGTTTTCGTGATGACTCAAGGGGGACCGCGCGATAGTTCTCAAACCATTGTTTACTATCTTTACGAACAGGCGTTTAGTTATTTGGAAATGAGCTATGCTTGTGCCATCGGCTTGGTTTTATTTTTACTAATTTTAGGATTATCTATTTTAAATTTAAAACTTTCGAGTTCCGATGGATAAATCAAAGTCGTTTGTTTCAGTCGGAAAATTTATTTAAAAAAATAAAACATGGATAAAAATAACGCACCCCCCGAAGAGGTCGATCGCTATTTTCCAGACTTTCAGGATGTTGAAGACGCTCGCCTAAACTCGAACTTACCCAAACACTCCAAAAAAACAGAACCGAAGTCTAAAACTAGACTCAACGAATCTAAGAACATCGCAGATCGCTTCTTTCTCTATATTTTCTCCGTTAGCGTGGCTTTAGGCTTTTTGGGCACGATTATTCCCAAAACCAGTATCGAACGAACCATCAATTTAGAATTGGGTCAGCCCGTCGAAACCGTGACCTCAACGCAAGGGGATACTTTTACTCAAGTGGTGGGGTATTGCTTAGCTAGTGTAGCTGCAACAATGGGTTTGATTAAAAAGTTAGCGTCCAAATAAGTCTCAACTTGAAAATCGATCTCGAGTTTCAGACCGATCTCGGGGATACTCCAGTTGCAGTGCCACAAATGCCGCAGTCCGAGAACCGTAACACCCCTCGATATCCTGTAAGGTCGTATCCAGCCACGCAACAGGCAAAATTCGATCGTCAAGTTCGATAGTACGATCGACCTTTTTGTCTTCATCGGAAATGCGATCGGGTAAAATCCTTAAACCGCGCTTGCTCGTCACCCCCTCCGCCGAATCCGAGAGGGCAAACGCTTTGGAACGCCACGTCCGCGAGTAAGAATCGGCCATCAACGACAGCGCCACCTCATCGGTTCCCGGGTGAATGGGAAGTCCGATTTCTTCAGAAGACCAAAACGATAACCAGTTCCCGATCGCAGTCAAGACCTGTTCGATCCCCAGCTTGAAGGGTTTGCTGTCGTGTTGCGCCCCCCAATTCTCTACTCCCAAACGCCGCGCCGGGGAAGCCGCCCGGTCTCGACCGGCGATCGCCTCTACCAAAGCAATAGACACGGGAACCGAGGCACTGACTCCGGTGGTGGTGATGACATTCCCATCAGCGACGTAGCGAGTATTTCGCAGCCATTCGGTTTTGGGAAACTTCCGGGCTAAGTTGCTCAGAGAAAACCAATGTCCCACCCCTTTACGTCCGTCGAGCAATCCGGCATTTGCCAGGACCCAAACGCCATCGCAAATTCCGGCAACGATCGCACCTTTGCCCGCCTGTTCCTCTAGCCACCCCAGTAACACCGGGTCTTTTTGCCGCAAAACCGCTGGAACGATAACGTAGTCTGCCCCCTCAGGAAACCGATCGTCGAATTGTGAAATTGTGGCTTGGGGTTCGACGCGCAGGGTGGGAAACATCCGGATGGGTTCGGGTTCGGTGGCGATCGCCAAAACTCGCGCCACTCCCGACTCGGCAAGTACCCCGTAGGGCACGACGTAATCCGTCAGTTCGGTGAAGGAATTTTCCGCAACCACTGCGATAATTGGCTGTTGGCGATCGAAGCGGGGTTGGTAGGCTCGAATACTCAGATCTTGGGATGGAATTGGAGTCGTCGAAGTCGATTTTGCACCGGATGGAACGTTCTGTGTCATGACACCCACTCGTGTAAACTTACTCCGAATTATCCAACGATAGCTTTACTCATTGTAAATTTTGCTGCATTTCGATATTCTTGTGCGAATTGGAGGAAATCCCTCAAAAAGGGTAGTCGCAAACATTTAAACACAACAATCGAATTGCTCATTTCATCGCAGTTTCCCACCAACTTTGCAAAGGATGGTGTTTTGGTGGCACGTAATGTCCTTTTACTCGAATAGCATGAAGTACATCACGTAGGGTTGACGAATCCAGACCTGTTTCCTCTGACCAAGACCTAATGATCTCTGGAGTCGATAAAATTTGGAGGTGTGGTGCTTGCTCTTGAAAACATGAGATTGCCTTTTTATCGTCGGTAGCGATCGCCCATCCGCGATTCATCGCAATTGCACAAGTTGCCGACTCTCCATCATCCCCTAGTTCAAAAACATAGTTCACAAATGATATTTCTTCTTCTTCAGAGTCAAAATCCACGATTATGAGTGATTTTCCTGCTATAGCCGAATCAAACTGGACATATCCACTCTCTTCATCCTCGATACTTGGAAGCGTTTTCAACTCGCGCTCCAGCACAACTTTGCTAACTGCCACCTGAGCCGAAATCGTTTTCAAAATATCTAAAAAATGACCAGAAGCACAAAAGTTGAATATGCAGCAAGCATCCAAGATAAGGTGAGAGTGAGAAATTTGCATAACTCGATCTAGCCTCTTGTTATGCCTGCACTTGTCGCAGATCGAAATTTGCAGTTTCCTCTATCGTTCCACTTGAATACTCTCGTAAGTTTTGAGCGATACGACGAGCTTCTAGACGCTCGACCTTGAGAAAATCAGCAAAGCGACCCTCCGTAATTAGTCCCCGATCTAAGGCTTCAATGGCAAGGTGTTGATAGTGAATTGGAGCGAGATCGACTCGTTTTGGTATTTCTTCTAAACCCATTTCCTGTTGTACTTTTCTCACTTTTAGACCCCGATCTTTTAACCGCTCCCAGGTTCGAGATGGTAGAAGCTCCATTTCTTCTAACCGATACACTAGTGCTTGTACGGATACGCTGTAGTAATGAGCTAGAGTAAATAGATTTGTGGGCGTAAATTTCCCATTTGCACGGCACATATCGTTGAACCGCTTTAATAAGCTACTTGTTGGCATCAGAAAGTATTTGGGAAAAGCTTCCGCAAGTCGTTCGCTTTCTGGCATTCTTTTATACTGCCCATCGAAATCAATGACAGGCTTTCGTCGGTGAGCAAGAAAATGAAGATATCCGTGTGCGAGTGACCAACGACGTCGCTCTTCAGGATGGTTCGCATTAATTGCCATACACCCACCAATTTCTTCGTTATAACTGTAGATTTCAGAATATTTGGAAGGCATTTTTAAGTAGAAGATACGCAGTCCGACACTCTGCTCTAAAATATCCCGAAGAAGCGGAATGGGACTGTCTCCAAGCCCCAGTCGTTGGCGTTCTTCAACAGCAATACTTTCTGCTGCTCGATCGATGGGCATTCCACTGACTTCGTACTCGCGAGGATAGTTTTGTGGGAGCGGCGCATCCATGATTTCCTCAAGTTCCAGATAGTTTCGGCACAATTCCTCTAAGCAGACAATCACTGGTTCGATCTGCAACTCGTCTGATGAATTTCGTCGATAGGCAGCTCGAAACTGAACTTCAAAAGGTTGAACAACAGGACGGGGATGAACGAAGTCGCTAACAGCTCGTCCGTAAGCACGAGCAAGTTTGATGAGTTCAGCGGCCTTCAGACGACGTTCTCCTTTCTCGATCGCCACCATAGTGGTTCGTGCTGCATCAATCACTTTCGCAGCATCTGCCTGAGTCATGCCACATTTACTACGCGCTTGTTGAAGGAGTTCCCCCAATCTCCGCATATCAATAGTGTCAAGGACGTTATTTGTCATAGCATTGTCCCCCAACTTTTGCTCACCAACAGCCTGAAAGTCTTGCCTCTATCTGTTGTTTGCTATCCTCACTCCAAAACTCAGCACTAATCCTAGCTTTGACAGTATCCCATTCGGTAACGTAAGTCTGATAGAGTTCAATCAGATGATGCTGCATATCAACAGGCACGACATTATCCGCTTCTGCACTTCGATCCACGATGTCGTCTAGCTCCGGAAATGTTCGTGTTAAAGCTTCCCATTGAATGTTGGGTGAGTTTGAGACACCGAGCAGATTACGTAAGGTATCAACCTGTGCGAGCATATGCCGTAGATGCAAACTTCTATCAGTCGCTGATTTTCTCCCATGAGGTACGACATAGCGAGTTCTATCTTCTACCTTGGAAGCAATGAGTGCCTGTTTTCTCAAAAGACAAGAAGAACAGTATCCGCATTGAATTGGCTGCTCGGACTGACGATGTGGACTATCACACGATTTAGAGCATTGTGGTAGGTCGCTTCTTCCATCCTCAGCGATCGCCCTACACATTTTGGCTTTAGTCCAGAAAAGGAAAGGGTTTTGCACTCGGAATTTTTTCCCTAAAAGCTCTGAGACAACATCGCTAACCATCAGTAAAGTCAACGGATGAGCAGAACGAGAGTGGTCTAAGCCCACAGCAGATGCGCGGTATGGAAGATTGATTGCCCCAATGCCGTTCTCATATACATTAAGAATTTGCTGACCCATGAGGTGGGTACAAGCAACACCCAGGAGTGTAAATACAACACCTCGGGAACGGCAAAGCTTATTTTTACGTTGCATACTGCTATTTTGAAAGCGGATGGGAACGCGGAAAAGATGGCAACGATTAGGAAAAATAGATTGAACTTTGTTTGCAACTCGTCTTTGGTCGGCATAAACAACGTTGTTGCTACCAGTTCCGAACAGCACGAACGAAGTGTCTGAATACATCCGAAGACGAGTGTACAGACCCGCAAGAGCATCAAGACCACCACTCCATAGAGCCACTTCACATCCTTGAGGTGCGATTGGAAGAGATGGATGTTCGACAAGGCGTTCTGGTGCGCTCCTTCTTTGAAAATCGAAAATCCATTGACTGCCAGTTGTCCATTCCAGCAGATCTTCCAGCTTTGCCTGAAACGGTTCAGCACTCATTAATTCTGGATTGCGTACTGGAAGTACTACATGAAGGCGACGCTGCTGTTGTCTGAGATTGTGAGGTGAAAGGCGATCGGAAGCATAGATCGCAACGGCGAGGTCGATCAGATCGGCAATGATTGGTGGAAACTCCGCTTGAACTCGATATTCAAATACCTGGTCATCGATATTAATACCAATTGTTTGCTCTGTTCCCTGAATCCGATCGATAAAGTTGACTGACCCATGACGATTGAGTACAGAGTCAAAATACAGAATATAATCACTTTCATAGGGTTCCTGTGAAATCGAAGGTTTGTCGTTCATCACCGTAGATCCTCACCCATAAAGGCAGCATCTATCTCTTTGACTATTTGGCGTTTAGGTCGTCGTAGATTCGTTACATCTTCATTTGCATTTGCCTTTTGTGCCCATTTGCCGATTGCCACGACAAGATCTGGATGAATTATCTCAACTCGCTTTGTAAGCGTTACATGGTCAACGTCTGCATAATGATTTGGGGTTAGGGGAATTCTGTCTTCAAAGTTTGATTTGTAAACTTCCTGCATGTATCGTTTTACACAAATTTCTGAAAGATTGCTCGCATTTACTCTGCGGTCATAACGTAGATCGTGAAGAATACCTTTACCAGCACGAAGAACAATCTCTTTGTCATAATGCGAACATTGGACTTGTCTAGCAAGCCGATGTAACTCTACATTCAAAGCACCCCAGTTTCTAGAGCTATTCTCACTACCATCACCAAGAACTTGTTCTAACCTCTCTCCCATACGCTTAGCAAGTCGAACCGGAGCATTACCTTTTTTCTTGAGATCTCGCATCACGGCACCCATAACCACCCAGGCGCACTCATTACGATCTAGATCCCATTCACAGAGTTCTTTGTATGCTCTCTGATAGCGCCATGAAAGTTTATTGTGAATTATATCTCCGTCAGCCATGCTCATAACCTCCAAAGCATGGAGTTTGCTTTCATTATTCAATTTAGTCAAATAATCTGACAATGTCAACTTTTAATTGAAGTATGAGTATAAAAGTGTCAGAATATTCTCGATTAGCCGAAACCCTAAATAGCTCAAATTGGGGTTGATGAAGCAATCGTCAACCCCGATACCTGACTGCCTGAGACATTCAGTTTGATGATTTTCTTCTACGCTACTCAACCTTTTCCCGACGAGAGACCTTCCCAACCCGCTGTGGATTCGGGGATAATTGAGTCGGCGATGCCGATACCGCCCCCCACTGGTTAACCAATTGATTTAACACCACATCCTGGGCATCGCGGAATCCTTGCATGTTTACCCCAAGATTCATAATCGCGATCCAAATCGTACCCTTATCCTGGGTGGGAATCCCGCCGGCAATGGTACTCACGCGATTCAAACTTCCCGATTTCACCACCGAGAGTGCCGGAAGCGATCGCACCTCCAGAATCCCCTCATCTTTCCCAACCACTGCCACCACATCGGCCGCATTTAAATTCAGCGGTTCGAGGTATTCCTGCAAGGCCAGAAACAACGCCACCGCCGCACGGGGAGACATTTGATTGTCTTCTTCCAACCCCGAGCCGTTAATCAGTTGAATCTCTTGCGGGGGAACTCCCGTCGCTTCGACGGCGATTTGTTCCACCACATCCGCACCCCCCACCGCATCGGCAATGGTTTGCGCCACCATATTATTGCTGTAGCGATTCATCAGCTTGAGCTGTTCCGCCAGGGGAAGGGAATAGTGACGAAGCAGGGGTTTGATATTGGCTGGCGGCGACGCCACCCGAACGTTCCCCTCGATTTCCACTTGCGGACGAGGCGTTCCCGGCGGCAGGGTTTGATATTGAGTCTCCGCCGCCGAAGACCAAGTATTGCCGTTGAGGCCTTCTTTGAACAGTTCCCCGGAGTACTGGGAATCCACCTCGAAATTCATGTAGAATCCCTCTCGAACGATCAGATCTCCGGTGATGCGATCGATACCCATTTCGTTGAGAAGGTTCCCGACGGCGATCGCTTCTTCCCAAATCAATAGGGGATCGCTATCTCCGGTGACCACCAAATCCCCATTGAGGACTCCATTTTCGATCGAACCCGTCGTGCCTAATTCCGTGACGAATTCGCGATCGGGACCGAAGGTTTTCAGGGCCGCCAGTGCCGTTGCCACCTTGGTCACCGAAGCCGCCGGAAAACGGATCGTTCCCTGATGGTTGGCGAGTAACATATCCTCCGTTTGCATCCAAATTCCTTGCTCGGCGGTACCGAAACCCTGGGCATCGAGTTGAGCGAGGTAATCCTCCACTAAGCCTTGAATTGTGGGGTCGGGATTCTCTGGCAGTACGGTCAGCGGACTATCTGGCGTTGTATCTGCCTCCTCCACCCACGGCTGCGTCGAATCGGCGGGGGGAAGGCTGGCAGTAGCCTGAGAAACCGATGAGTCTTCGATCGATTCTTCAGTGGATTCTTCACGGGGGGAGCATCCGACAAGGGAGAATCCGATGGTTCCCATTGCCACCAACACCGCGATCGGTAAATGCATTCGTCTCAATTCGAGGGGACCTCCGACTGTGGCTCGACGGGGGAGATTTCGCGAGCTTTGTAAAACGTTTCTAGACTATCGCGATCGCCCACGTAACGCCAGTGCCAAGGCTCGTAAGCCACCCCTTGGGGATTATTGGGAGGAAAGGAAAGCTCAAAGCTGTAGTAGGGGGCGTTTTCCTCCAGCCAGCGAAAGGCTTCCGTTCTCTCGAAGTCTTGCATCAGATGAGTCGCCGGAACGTTCCCATCCCCAATATCGATGGCGTAGCCGGTATGATGTTCGCTGTAGCCGGGAGGAGCGCTGACTTCTGCCCGTTCTGAGGCACCCTGCCGGCGTTCGGCTTTGATGTCAAAAAATAAATATTCCTGGTCTTCTAGAGTCCGAAAAGCGGAAATGGGAGCCAAAATAATGCCTGCATTCCGCGCGGCGGCTTCCATCTCTAAATAGCGATCGGCCGCAGCTTGGCGCAACCGAAGGCTACCATCGGCGACGATCGGTTTGAGCTCGCTTTCCGAGGCAATGTTGTAGGGCAAATGTCCCAGCAGGTCGTCCCGGCTGGGTTGAGTCGAAGTTTCTGGGGCCGTTGAATTAGCACTTGAAGACGTCGCCACTTCTTCAGATTCGGAAGATGTCGCAGTGGAGTTGGATTGGGACTGTAATACCCAGAACAAACTCCCGGCTAAGGTGACAATGCCCAAACTCACCAATCCCATCAAGCCCAAAATCAGCCATTTTTGCCCGGCGGCAGCCGGTGAGGTGAGGGGTTCTACGCGATCTCGTAAGGCTTCTGGGATATCGTCTGACACAGTTCTTGAATAGCTGGTTGTTTTGTTCGATCCGCTCGCGTTCTGCAAAAACTTTCTCCTCAAAAATCGGCAAGCTCGAAACCACCTAAATTGTAAATGAATTGTAAACGAAGATTTGACACTCCCCCACTTAAAAGATGGGCATGGGTGACAAGTTAAGGAGTTCGATGGGATGTCAAGGGGGTACTTTTAGGGTGGATGCGATCGTGTAAAACTCAGACAGGATAAGTCATTAAGTTGGGGAATGCGATCGTGAGCCGAAACCGAAAAACGAATAGAGACCACGCCAGAAAAACCCAACGTCCGATGGTGGAATCGGAGGTGATGGCAGCTCAACTGGAAGTCTTAGTCACTCCCTTGAATACTGGCTTTCAGCTTTAACTTGCCACCCATGCAGGTTGCAGAAGAGCGGGTGTCAGGTTGAGCGCTTCCGATTCAATTCCGGTTAACCCTTTTACATTCCTTCATCTACCTTTAGATTTCCACGCCTACCTACTTAGCGTAAGGATTCAGGTATGGGATTCACTGGACTCAAATTCTTTCCCTGTCAGGCTTTCGCTGTTCGCGATCGCACTTTTTGTGAGAAATGCGGGTTAGATTGGAAATAACCTGAATCAAACAAGCTTCGTGAACAGTTCCTCAAACTCTTCAAACCGTTTACAACACAACCTGAGGCGTTATTCTACGGCCGGAGTTTTTTGCGTCAGTTTAGTGGTGGCATTGGTCAGTGTTATTCCCCTCTACAACAAGCTGAAAACAGCTCAGGAGAAAGACCTCCAGGCTAAACTGAGTAACCGAACGTTAGCGGTCCAACAGGTGCGGCAAGGCAAGATTCAGGTTGCCGAACAGGTCACGAGCCGTACCTTTGCCCGACGGATACTTTCTGACTACGTTCGGGGCGAGGCAAGCTTGACCCAGTTGCAGGAACTGAGTTTGTTCGATCTAGAGGATGCGATCGATAAAAGCAAGTCATTGGTGGGGGTCAGTCGCTTCGATCGCACCAACCAACTTCTGGTTCATGTCGGCGTTGACTCGACCCTGGGCCTGGGGGACATTCTCCAAGGGGAAACGGACGAGTCCATCACAGTTGGCCCGATCGCGATCGATCGTCACCCCCATCTCTTGGTGAGTAGCCCCATTTTTTCCGATCGGCAAGAGCGGATTGGCCGGGATATTGCTGTGTTTAGGATGCTCGACATGGAGAGGCTCGTTGGGGAATCCAGCGGCCTGGGGGAGACGGGCGAGATGCTCTTGGCCCAAGAGAAGGGGGACACCTTAGCGTTGTTCTTTCCCTTGCGAAACGGTTCGCAGGTGCTGCCAGAACCCTTGGTTCGGGTACTCAAAGATACGATCGCCCAAGATACAACGGGAATTGAACATTACAACGGTCAGGTCATTGCCTTTGGGACCTTGCCGAATACGGACTGGGTCATTGCAGTGCAGATGGAGCGCCAGGAACTGTATGGTGCGGTGAACCGAGATTTGATTTTTGTCGGTCTGGCAGTCTTTGGGGTCAGCACGATCGCCACAGTTGGTTTGGTTTTCGTTTTGCGTCCTCTGATTGGACGGGTTACAGATGCTGATGAGTTAGAGAAAGAGGTGCTTGCCAAAACAATAGCCTTTGAGGAACTCAAGCAAACCCAAATTCAATTAGTCCAGTCCGAAAAAATGTCGAGCCTGGGTCAATTAGTGGCAGGCGTTGCCCATGAGATCAATAACCCAGTGGGGTTCCTAAAAGGGAATATTCCACCCGCCCAATACCATGTAAAGGATCTGCTCGGACTGATTGATTTGTATCAAGAAAAAATGCCCAATCCAGATGCAGATATTGAAGATGAAATTAAAGCGATTGACTTGGAATTTGTGCGGCAAGACTTGCTCAATCTGATCGACTCGATGAATTCAGGAGTGGATCGCATTCGCAATATCAGTGATGCTTTGCGTATCTTCTCTCGTCAGGATCGAGATCGTAAGACAGAATTTAATATCCATGAGGGCATTGATAGTACAAGACTAATCCTTAAGCATCGAACCAAGGGCAATGAACAGCGACCAGCAGTTGAAGTTGTCAAGAACTATGGTGAGCTACCGGAAGTGCAATGTTTTCCAGGTCAGTTAAATCAGGTGTTTATGAACATCTTTGCCAATGCCCTTGATGCCTTTGAGGAAGCCAATCTAGGCAAAACCTTCGAGGAGATTAAAGCCGATCCTAATATAATTACGATTACCACTTCAGTGGTTGATAAACAGGTGCAAATTCAGATCCAAGACAATGCCTGTGGAATGAAACCCGAAACGATCGAACGAATTTTTGAGCAGGGGTTTACCACCAAAGAAGTTGGCAAAGGAACCGGTTTGGGGATGGCGATCGCGCATCAAATCATCACGGAGAAGCATGGTGGCTCGATCGAATGCAGTTCAGAGCAAGGCATAGGAACAATCTTCACGATCGCATTACCCATTGTCTAGACATCACCATCCTCAGCACAACAGCAGAGAATCCTCGTAAAACCACGATCTCTCTTCATCCGTAAGCATTCAGCTCTTAGGAATGAGAATTAAATTAAGCCAGATTTTTTGGGAGTAGTCTTTCAACTCTCAACTCTCGAATCCACCTCGGAAATTAGGGGATTATTAAATTCTCATTCCTTAGCTATCAGCAGTCAGCTTTAAACCAGCTCGAAGAGCTAAAATTCCAACAGATTCATAGACCAAAGACGATAAACTCTTTCCGTCGGGAGCATCTCATTTTTCTTCACATTTCATGTCGCAAAATGACTCCGGAGGAGTATCGCCACAAATGCTTAGCGGTTCTCAAATCAGCCCTCACTGATTTTAAATCTCAAGTCCCCCTTCATAAGGGGAGGCAGCATCGCCAGAGGGGTTTCCCCCAGTAGAACGACTGCCGTGGATGCGCGGGAGATCTTCCGGACCTCATCCATTCGAGAAACGCTATAGACTCTTGGAGACCGCCAAAATTTCAGAAGTTTTAGCGTGGAAAAAGTTTAATTGGTAAGCGGCTTTAGAGTTTTAAGCTGACGACTGACGGCTAATACCTGAATGCTTACAATTTTTGTTCGATCGAAAAAAAAAAAGAATGTATTGGCTCGAGCGTTTTAGAAGAGAGCGATCGAAAAAAAATCGATAAATATACCATATCGATCGGTGTTTTTGCAGAATCAGAAAAAATCTTCTCTGTGAATTCACGATGAAATGCATCTTTAATCAAAGCGATCGAACTCACGTTTGCCTCGATTTGCGTTTGCTAAGCTAGAAAATAGCTAGAGTTGGATAACTTCAAAATAAACCCATCGAATCCAACAAGCTGACAATAATATTTCATTTTTCTACTACTCTTCTTAGTGTTGAATCGGATTGTGTTTTTGTGTGAGCTATAGGGTGCCTTCTCAATCCGAACTGATAATTCTTGTCTGTCCTTTTTTATCGATTTTTGCCGAATGTCCCATCCCAAACCCTTCACCCTGGTGTGGGTTGTTTCAACCTGCACGGTAATTTTTGCTCCGGCGATCGCCCTGGCTCAACCCATTATCCCCGATAACGATGGCACCGGAACCCTCGTCACCCCAGAGGGCGATCGATTCAATATTCACGGGGGACAGACTTCCGGGGATGGGACGAACCTCTTTCACAGCTTCCAGGAATTTGGCTTGGATGCGGGACAAACGGCGAACTTCCAGTCTTCTCCGGAAATCCAGAATATTTTGGGACGGATTACGGGGGGCAATGCATCCCTTATCGATGGCTTAATTGAAGTCACTGGAAGCAACGCCAACCTGTTTTTAATGAACCCGGCAGGAATTGTTTTTGGCGACAACGCCCAACTGAACGTCCCGGCGTCCTTTACCGCCACTACCGCCACGGGAATTGGTTTGGATGGCGGCTGGTTTCATACCTTTGGCAGCAACGACTATACTGCCCTGGTGGGAACCCCCAACGCTTTTGATTTTGCCACCCTCGCCCCCGCAGGCATTGTCAATCGCGGCAATTTAACCGTGGCAGATGGGGCGAATTTGAACTTGTTCGGCGGTACGGTGGTGAGTACGGGAACCCTACAAGCCGAGGGGGGTGAGATTTCGGTGGCGGCAGTACCGGGGGAAAACCTGCTGCGGTTGAGTGCCGAAGGTAATATCCTTAGCCTGGAAGTTTCGCCGGCAACCTCTTCGTTTTCTCTTTTAAATCCGCGATCGCTACCGGAATTGTTAACCCTAGGGGAATCGATCGCCGATGCCGATACCCTCGTGGTGAATCCAGACGGAACGGTGGCGTTAACGGGTTCTGGGTTGCGAGTGGAAGATGGGGATGTCGTTGTTGTCGGTGGCGAAAACTCAGAACCGAACCTGCGATCGGGCAGTGCTATCCTCGCAGCCGATCGCAATTTAACCTTAACCGAAACTCAACTCTCCACCACTGGCGATTTAACCCTGCTAGCGGGGGACACCCTACAAGTTCGCGATAGCATCGCCAATCGGGTTCTCACGGAAGCCGGAGGCGATCTATCTCTGCGGGGGACTCGCGGCATCGATATTCTAGCTTTGAACCATCCCCAAACCCCCTTCGTCAGCGGAGGGGATCTGAGTTTGGCAAGTGGGGGTCTCATCTCGGGAGATGCCCACTATTCCACGGGGGGTAATTTCTCGATTCTCACCCTGGATGGAGAACCGGGGGAATTTTTCAGCCTCATCGATCCGATTATTTTCGCCAATGGGGATGTCACCTTCGGCGATTATACGGGACCATCGCTGGTTATCGAAGCCACCGGAGAAATTACGACGGGGAACATTACCATTAATGGCATCGATCCGAATATTGCCGACGAACCCGTGTTGATTTTGCGGGCGGGAAGAACGCCAACGCCGATTACATTAGGCGTGGGAGGAACGACAACGGAAGCCGGAACGGTATTTAGTGCCGCCTCTACCGCTGCTGCATCCCCAGGAATTGAGGCTGGGAATATTCTCATCGATGCCGGGGGAATCGGGGGACTAACCTTTTTAGAAGCCCCTGGAAATATTACTGCCGGATCGATCGAATCGAATGGGGGAACGATTTTCCTCAATAGCATCGCTGGATCGATTTCTACCACCGGATTGCTGGATTCGACGGCGGCGACGGGAGATAGCGGACTTATTGCCCTGCAAGCGAATGGGGATATTACTGCCAGTGGGTTGGATGCTTCGAGTGATGATGCCAATCCTGGGGATGTGACGCTGTATAGCGTGACAGGGGATATTGATGTAGATGCGATCGATGCGTCTTCTGTGGATGGTGAGGGAGGAGAAGTCTTACTGTTTGCAGGAGAAGGGGCGATCGCTGCTGGGGATATTGATACGTCTAGCGAAAATAGCATCGGCGGTAACGTCACCCTGCAAGGTTTGGAAAACGTCACCACCGCAAGTATCGATACATCGGGGATTTCAGGCGGGGAAATTGACCTTCGCAGTACCAATGGCGGTGTTGCCAGTCGCGGCATCCTCACGAGTGGGGGAGAAAACATCACCCTTCAAGCGGCATCGGATGTGTCCGCAGTGGATATTTTCTCGAATAGTGGAGAGATTCTCCTCAACAGTACCACTGGGGAAATTTCGACGACGGGAACCCTCGATTCGACGGCAGATACCGGAAGCGGTACGATTCAACTCGCCGCAGATGGAGATATTACTGCCAATAATTTCAATACATCTAACAACAATGGCAATGCTGCGGATATTACCGTCTTTAGCCAAACGGGAAATATCGGTACTGGGGTAATTGATGCCTCTTCTGTCGATGGTGAGGGGGGAGAAGTTCTCCTCTTTTCTCAAGAAGGGGCGATCGCGGCTGGAGATATCGATTCTTCCAGTGAAAATAGCATCGGCGGCAACGTCACCCTGCAAGGTTTGGAAGATGTAACCACCGCAAGTATCGATACATCGGGGATTTCTGGTGGTGCGATCGACCTTCGCAGTACCAATGGCGGTGTTGCCAGTAGTGGAACCCTCACCAGTGGCGGCGAAGATGTTACGTTGCAAGCTTCTGGAAATGTCACCGTTGCCGATATTTTCTCGAATAGTGGAGAGATTCTCCTCAACAGTACCACTGGAGAAATTACCACCACCGGAACTCTCGATTCAACCGCAGATAGAGCAAGCGGGACGATTCAACTCGCCGCAGATGGGGATATTACTGCCAATGATTTCAATACGTCTAGTCGCGATGGCAACGCTGCGGATATTACGGTGTTCAGCCAGACGGGAAATATCGAGACGGGGGAAATTGATGCATCATCCGTAAGTGGCGATGGCGGAACCGTACAACTCCATGCAGAATCGGGAAGTACCAGTGCTGGCAATATCGATACATCGAGTAATCGCAACAGTGGCGATGTTACCTTGTTTGGCGAAGATGGCGTGACGACGGCGAGTATCGACGCATCGGGTTCTGGCGGGGAAATAGATCTTCGCAGTACCCATGGCGGTATTGCCAGTAGTGGAACCCTCACCAGTGGCGGCGATGATGTTTCCTTGCAAGGGTCTGGAAATGTAACCGTTGCCGATCTTTTCTCGAATGGCGGTGAAATTCTCCTCAACAGTACCACTGGAGAAATTACCACTACCGGAACCCTCGATTCAACGGCAGATAGCGGAAGTGGGACGATTCAACTCGCCGCAGATGGGGATATTACCGCCAATAATTTCAACACGTCCAGTCGCGATGGCAATGCTGCGGATATTACGGTGTTTAGCCAGACGGGAAATATTGGTACGGGAATAATCGATGCATCTGCGGCAGATGGTGATAGCGGAACCGTACAACTCCATGCAGAATCCGGCAGTACTAGCAGCGGCGATATCGATACATCGAGTAATAGCGGCAACAGTGGCGATGTTACCTTGTTTGGCGAAGATGGCGTGACGACGGCGAGTATCGATGCGTCCGGTTCAGGGGGGGAAATCGACCTTCGCAGTACCAATGGCAGTATTGCCAGTAGCGGAACTTTAACCAGTGGCGGCGAGGATGTTTCCCTGCAAGCTTCTGGAAATGTAACCGTTGCCGATCTTTTCTCTAATGGCGGTGAAATTCTCCTCAACAGTACCACTGGGGCAATTTCGACCACTGGAACCCTCGATTCAACCGCAGATACCGGAAGTGGGACGATTCAACTCGCCGCAGATGGGGATATTACGGCTAATAATTTCAATACTTCCAATACCAATGGCAATGCTGCGGATATTACTTTGTTCAGCCAAACGGGAAATATTGGTACCGGGGAAATTGATGCATCATCCGTAAGTGGCGATGGCGGAACCGTGCAACTCCATGCAGCATCCGGCAGTACCAACAGTGGCAATATCGATACATCGAGTAATCGCGGCAACAGTGGCGATGTCACCTTGTTTGGCGAAGATGGCGTGACGACGGCGAGTATCGATGCATCGGGTTCTGGCGGGGAAATCGATCTTCGCAGTACCAATGGGGGTATTGCTAGTAGCGGAACTTTAACCAGTGGCGGCGAGGATGTTACGTTGCAAGGGTCTGGAAATGTAACTGTTGCCGATATTTTCTCCAATGGCGGTGAAATTCTCCTCAACAGTACCACTGGAGAAATTACCACCACTCGAACCCTCGATTCAACCGCAGATAGAGCAAGCGGGACGATTCAACTCGCCGCAGATGGGGATATTACCGCCAATAATTTCAATACGTCCAGTCGCGATGGCAACGCTGCGGATATTACGGTGTTCAGCCAGACGGGAAATATCAGTACGGGGGCAATTGATGCATCATCCGTGAGTGGCGATGGGGGAACCGTACAACTCCATGCAGCATCCGGCAGTACCAGCAGTGGCAATATCGATACATCGAGTAATCGCCGCAACAGTGGCAATGTCACGCTGTTTGGCGAAGATGGCGTGACGACGGCGAGTATCGATGCGTCCGGTTCCGGCGGGGAAATCGACCTTCGCAGTACCCATGGGGGAATTGATACGAGGCGCGGAACCCTTACCAGTGGCGGTAAAGATGTGACTCTTCGGGGATTGGGCAATATCGCAGCCGCAGGTATTGTGTCTAACGAGGGAGAGATTCTTCTCAACAGTACCACTGGAGAAATTACGATCGCCGGAACTCTCAATTCAACGGGTGATACCGGAACCGGGTCGATCGAACTTGCCGCCCAAGGCAATATTACCGCCGAGCGTTTCAACACCTCTAGCAACAATGGCAATGCTGGGGATGTCACCCTGTACAGCGCAAGGGGTAATATCGTCACGGAAAGCGTTGATGCATCGGCGATCGATGGCGATGGGGGTACGGTACGGTTCCATGCCGAATTCGGGAGTATTACGGCGGGAAATCTCGACACCTCCAGCGAGAACGGAAACAGCGGCGATGTGACGCTATTTGCCAGGAATAACTTGACAACGGCAAGCATTAATGCTTCCGGTTCTGGCGGCGCGATCGACCTTCGCAGTACCCATGGGGGAATTGATACGAGGCGCGGAACCCTTACCAGTGGTGGCGAGGATGTGACTCTACAGGGATCGGGCAATGTCGCAGCAGCAGGTATTGTGTCGAATGGGGGAGAGATTCTCCTCAACAGTACCGCTGGAGACATTACCACCACTGGAACTCTCGATTCAACGGCAGATACCGGAAGCGGGTCGATCGAACTTGCCGCCCAAGGCAATATTATCGCCGATCGTTTCAACACCTCTAGCAACAATGGCAATGCGGGGGATGTGACACTGTACAGCGTAACGGGTAATATCGGCACGGAAAGGGTTAATGCATCGGCGATCGATGGTGATGGGGGTGCGGTACAACTTCATGCCGAATCGGGGAGTATAACGGCGGGAAATATCGACACCTCCAGCGAGAACGGCAACAGCGGCGATGTGACGCTATTTGCCAGAAATGACTTGACAACGGCGAGTATCGATGCGTCGGGTTCGGGCGGGGAAATCGACCTTCGCAGTACCCATGGGGGTATTACGAGTAGCGGAACTCTAACCAGTGGCGGCGATAATATTACCCTACACAGTCGAGGGAGACTCACCACCCAAGATATTACCTCTGGTGGCGGCACGATCGAGCTGCGGTCGTCTAATAGCGGGATTAATACGACAAATGGCACGATCGATTCCTCGGGAACTGGGGGGAATGGGGGAGATGTCACCCTACACAGTCTAGGGGGACTCACCACCCAAGATATTACCTCTGGTGGCGGCACGATCGAGCTGCGGTCGTCCAATGGCGGGATTAACACGACAAATGGCACGATCGATTCCTCGGGTAGGAAAAATGGGGGGGATGTCACCCTACACGCTCGAAGAAATCTGACCACCCAGGATATTACCTCCGATGGCGGGAATATTAGCTTGACATCCTCTAGCTCGATCTCGAGCAATGGCACGATCGATTCCTCGGGAACGAGGGCAAATGGCGGTAATATCGATCTACTGAGCAGTCGCAGGATAGACACCCACGATGTCACCTCTGGCGGAGGAAATATTAAGCTGAAGACATCGGGAGGAGATAGTACGATCGATACTCGAGGTGGAACGATTGATTCGCGAGCGGCAGGTCAAACGGGAACAACTCGGACAGCCGCTTCGTTCCGTCCCAGATTGGGACAGAACGAAGGGACTATTCGCATTGGAAGGGTGATTAGCGGATCGGGCAATCGCGTCAGCCTCAAAGTCCCGTCTCGCCAGACCAGTAGCGGTCCTGTCGTGAATGGCAATTCCCCCAATGCGCCTTCTGCACCGCCTCAGGTGGTCGCACTAACCGCCCCAAGTATTGCCAGTACCGCAGGAACCCTCAATGCAGCCAACATTGCCGGGAGCGCAGGAACCATCGATGCACCTAACATTGCCAGTACCGCAGGAACCATCGATGCACCTAACATTGCCGGGAGCGCAGGAACCATCGATGCACCTAACATTGCCAGTACCGCAGGAACGATTGCACCTAACATTGCCAGTACCGCAGGAACCATCGATGCACCTAACATTGCCAGTACCGCAGGAACCATCGATGCACCCAACATTGCCGGGACCGCAGGAACGATTGCACCTCCAGACATTACCGTGACGCTTCCCGATATCGTGCCCCCACCGGTTGCACCACCTCCATCGATCGCGAATGCAGACATCGCTGCAGACAATGCAGGCAATCTAGATAATGCCACCCCCAGCATCTCAGATTCGGGGAACGCGACAACCCCTCTGAATTCACTGGCAACGAATTCGCAATCTACCTCCATTTCCACTGAGGCAACCAGTACGATCGAGACGGGTTCGGGAACTGCCCCAACGGTTTCAACCCCCATCGCCACCCCCATTACCTCAATTCCGACGGAAACCCGCACCGAAACCGTTGCAGCCAATCCGGATTCGGGAACGACCTCGATCTCCCCAATCCCAACGGAAACCGTCGCAACACCCATCGAAACACCAATAGCCTCCACTCCAACCGACGCACCCGTAACCGCAACTCCCACAGAAGTTGCCCTCCTCCCAGATACCTCGCGAACTTCCACACCTGCAACGCCAGAAACGAACGCTCCTGGTACGAATGCCGACACATCGATCGTCAATTCTGGTGCAAATACTCTCGATCTCGTAAGTTCTGCCAATCTCGAAATCCGTAATTCTACCCCAAATGACGATCGAGCGTTACACACTCTGGCTCGAGAGGCTGGGAACTGTCTGGAGGCAACGGGATTGCTCGGATCGGAAGCGGGAACGGCTTTAGAGGCTGCCCCGACAGACTACACCGAAGCGATCGCCTGCTATCAAACCAACCTAGAATTTGCCCGAAAAAGCGGCGATCGCCCCCGCGAACAGTACACTCTGTATAACCTTGCCACTTCCTACTACGCCATCGGTAACTACGCCGAAGCCCTGTCATACCACCAACAGGGTTTAGCGGTTTCTACATCGGAGGGCAATCTTCTCGAACAGGCGAAAGCTTGGAAAGGGGTGGGGGACACCTACGGAGCGATCGGCAGTTTCGATCGCGCCATCGAAGCCTACGAAAGCGGTTTGGAAATCGCTCGATCGATGGACTCTGTGGCGTTAGAAGGGGAACTTCTGCGCAATTTAGGACAGGTATACTACGCTCGCCAAGACTACGAAACGGCACGGGAACTGCAACAGCAGAGTTTAGTCCTAGCCATCCAAGCAGGCAACCGAACTGCGGAAGGGAATGCCCTCAACGCACTAGGACTCACCCGTTACAAACTGACAGATTACGACGCAGCGATTTCCCTGCAACAACAAAGTTTAAACATTGCCCGAGAACTGGGCGATCGAACCCTCGAAGGACGAGCGTTGGAAAACTTGGGACTCACCTACTATGCCCGCGAAGAATACGACACCGCCATCGACTACCACCAGCAAAGCCTCGCCATTGCCCGCCAAAACAGCGATCGCCACGGCGAAGCTCGCGCCCTGAATAACTTGGGGGATGCCCTCGATCGTGCCGGAAAACTAGAGGAATCGGAGGAAACCCTCCTCGCGGCGATCGAAACCTGGGAATCTCTGCGGAAGAATTTGGGCGATCGCGATCTCGATCGGGTGGCAATCTTTGAAACCCAAGAAACCACCTACAGCACCTTACAGGAAAATTTGGTGTCTCGCGATCGATTCGAAACCGCCCTCGAAATTACGGAACGGGGACGCTCTCGGGCATTCGTAGATTTGCTCGCTCGCCGCCAAGGGGGACAAGCACAGGAATCGGCAGAGTCGGAAATCCAACCCCCCAATATCGACGAGATTCGCGCCATCGCCCGAGAACAAAATTCGACTCTCGTCTCCTACTCCGTGATTCAGGAAGTGGTGGAAGCCGAAGGGGTGCGACAGCTTCAGGACAAAGAACTATATATTTGGGTGGTGCAACCCACGGGAGATATGGCATTTCGCCGCAGCAGTTTAGAATCGGTCGTTGCCGAGCGGGGTTCTTTGCAAAAGTTAGTGACGAATTCCCGCTGTTTTTCGGTTCCCTGTCTGCGCCGCAAGGGAGTCTCCCGAAATACGTCCGATCGCCCCCTCAATCCAGATTTGCAGCAACTCTACCAACTCACCATCGAACCGATCGCCGATTTGCTCCCCCAAAACCCCGAAGAGCGGGTTACGTTCATTCCCCATCGCTCGATGTTTTTAATCCCGTTTCCCGCCCTGCAAGATGCTTCCGGACAATATCTGATCGAGCAACAGACGATTTCGACTGCTCCCTCGATTCAGGTACTCGCCCTCACTCACCAACAACAACAGCGAAACGCCCAGCGCAATCTCGGGCGCAATCTCGGGGAAGCCCTAGTGGTGGGCAACCCCACCATGCCGTCAGTTGCCTTTAGTGCCGGGGATACGCCCTACCAACTCGATCCCCTTCCCGGCGCAGAGTCAGAAGCCATTGCCATTGCCCAGTTGTTGGGAACTGAAGCACTGACGGGGGACGGGGCTACCGAAAAGGCGATCGTTGAGGGAATGTCTCGATCGCGCATCGTTCACCTGGCCACCCACGGATTGCTCGAGGATTTCCAAGGATTGGGATTGCCAGGAGCGATCGCGGTTGCACCCTCCGATGGCAGCGATGGCTTGCTCGCGTCTGGGGAGATTTTCGACCTGGATTTAAGTGCCGAGTTGGTAGTGCTGAGCGCCTGCCACACCGGACAGGGTCGCATTTCTGAAGATGGTGTGGTGGGATTGTCGCGATCGTTTATGGCGGCTGGGGTTCCCAGTTTGGTGGTGTCGCTGTGGGCGGTTCCCGATGATTCCACTTCGGATTTAATGGTGGAGTTTTATCGCCAGCTTACCACGACTCCCGACAAAGCCCAAGCTTTGCGCCAAGCCATGCTATCGACTTTGGAAAAATATCCCAGTCCCGAACATTGGGCGGCTTTTACCCTCATGGGCGAATCTTAACTTTTCACCTTAATTAATTGGAGTTTAGACAAAGTTAACAGCTTGAAGCCTCAAACCCTTATCCTGACAAGATTTGAGTGTTTGCAAACCAACGTGGGGATTGAAAACCTAAAATGCTGACCCCGTCTGGGTTGTAGCCTTCTTCATCGAAGTTTTGTCTAAACTCCAGTAATTAACGTCAGGCGCGGATTAAGCCGAAGGCGGTATCAAGCTAACTGGAGGTGGGTGGGAAAGAGCGATTTGAGCTCCTTGAGATTGAGGCGCTCGAGGGAACACTCAAATTCTGACTCACCAGAATCGGGGATAGCGCTTTTCCCCACACCCCACACCCCACACCCCCTCACCGGTAACAGTCTTATCCCGAACTGACCTTAGTTACACACCAATCTTGGTTTTTCGACTCAACCAATAAGCCGCCAGAACGCCACTCAAAAAGCCAAAGAGATGTCCTTCCCAGGAAACACCGGGGCGACCGGGTAAAACGCCCCAAATCAAACTACCGTAAGCAGAACCCACCACAAGCGAGAGCATAATGCCCGTGAAGCTGCGCTCGAATAACCCTCTCAGGAGGAGAAAACCGAGGTAGCCGAAAATCAAACCGCTGGCACCGACGTGATAGCCTGGGGAACCGAACAGCCAAACCCCCGCCCCCCCCACAACAATAACGATCGCCGTGGCGAGCCAAAAATCCCGGATACTGCGCACCATCACTAACCATCCGAGGGTGATGAAAGGAACGGTATTGGCCATTAAGTGAGGGAAATTACCGTGAAGAAAGGGCATAAAAAAGATACCCCACAAGCTGCTCGGGTGACGCGGTAAAATACCAAATTGGTCTAATCCGCCACGAAAAACAATAAAATCGGCAATTTCAACAATCCACATAATGGCAACAAAACTTGCCAAAATTGTCACCTGCGTTTTCAAGTTGCGGGCGAGATCGCTCGTATTTTCTTTATTCATGACATCTGTAAATGTGGTGGTTGAATATAGCGAATGACGCAACATGCAACGTTATGTCTCCTCACGTATTGACCGAGCCGAAAAATTCCCCCTTTTCCCCGCTTTGTCAGGTTTTGGATCGTTAAGTTGCACGTGGCGTTAATGGTTCTAGCTTCTAGGGTAACAACTCGAGCGAAGAGCCTGCACGGAGTTGGATGGGAGCGATCGATCCACCACTGAGTATAATCAAGAGAACAACTCATAAAGTTTTGTAAATTAACTTTGCCATAAACCTCTGTTTTATGAATTCCGAAAACTTAAACCAAATTTCCACTCAGTTAGAAAGTCCGAACGTGCGCGATCGAATGTTGGCGTTGGCTTCTTTAAGACAAGTTCCCCCCGCCGATGCGGTACCGCTGATCAAAAAAGTCCTCGACGACGAGAACCTTCCGATTCGCTCGATGGCCATCTTTGCATTGGGCATCAAACCCACGGAAGAGTGCTATCCGATTTTGGTGCGCCTGCTCGAAACCGACCCCGATTACGGCATTCGCGCCGATGCAGCCGGGGCCCTGGGCTATTTACAAGACGGACGCGCTTTTGAACCCCTGGTGCGGGCATTTTACGAAGATACTCAATGGTTGGTGCGTTTCAGTGCTGCGGTCTCTTTAGGCAACTTAAAAAATCCCCAAGCCTACGACGTCTTGATCGAAGCCCTCGAAAGTGAGGAAGTCGTGTTGCAGCAAGCTGCAATTTCCGCACTCGGAGAAATAAAAGCCACCGCAGCCCTCGATCGATTACTCAACTTTGTCCAATCCGACGATTGGCTAGTGCGGCAGCGTCTGGCTGAAGCTTTGGGATATCTTCCCGGTCCGAAAACTATTTCCGCACTTCAGTACTTAATGAAAGACTCCGACGCTCAAGTGGCTGCTGCGGCGAGACTTTCCCTCGAACGACTCCAAGAGGGGATTTCGGAGGCTTAATCGATATCTGCTAGAAAAGAAGGGATAAGAAATTTATAGCAACCGCGCCTTGCGGTTAGGATAACGCCGGACAATTGTGTAATATAGCGCTACGCAAATGTGTTAGGACATCTACAAAATCTACAAGCTATAAATAGCAAGGTTTGGACTGATGGCTGAATGCTGATAGCGCGTGGGCTTACTGCTATAAACCCACGATCGTTTTCCCCGAGAGCAAGCGACACACCTGAAGCTCACTCAAACTGGAATTGTAACTGTTGAACCGAACTTGCTATAATTCTCGAGACTCGATCGCCATTGTTAATATTACCGTCAATAGACCGGTAATATCATGCCTTCACGAGCCAAAACCGAATTTGGAAATACTGCTTTGATTTCGTCATCGAGTTCGTCGAGAAAATCGTCGGAGTGACTAGGTTCGTGGTGGAAAATCACCAGAGTTTTCACGCCAGCGGCTTCGGCAATTTTCACCCCTTCTTCCCACGTTGAGTGACCCCAACCGATTTTCGGGGCTTTGGGATTGTGGTACTCTTTGTCGGTGTACATGGCATCGTAAATGAGCATATCTGCGCCCTGAGCCAGTTTGATAACGTTATCATCTAGGCGATCGGGGTAGTGCTCGGTATCGGTACAATAAAATACGGAATGCCCGTTCCAGTTGACTCGATACCCCATGGCATTATTAGGATGGTTGAGATGACCGGTCTCGAAGGTAATGTCATCCATCTCAAAGGTATCGCCGCAAACGATGTGGGTAAATTTGAGATCGGCCTGCATCCCGGCCAACGGAATGGGAGAATTGGGATGGAGAACGCGCTCGATAAAATGTTTCTCTAGGGAATCGCCATTTTGAGGCAGCGTCCCGTAGATATGCAAGCGATGACCTTTGACAAAAGCAGGCGTAAAGAAGGGAAACCCTTGAATGTGATCCCAATGATAGTGAGTAAAAAACATATGGGTTTCCGGTGGGAGATCCTGCATGAGGTCTTTACTCAATTCTTGCAAGCCAGTCCCGCCATCAAAGATGAGACGTTTTCCTCCGATATGCATTTCAATACAGGAGGTGTTACCGCCATAACGAACGGTATCCTTTCCGGGGGTGGGAATACTACCTCTGACACCCCAGAACTGGATAACAAAATCAGAGGATGTGCTTGTTTCCATAAAAAGTATCGGGGACAGCCTTACAACATCAATTATCTAAGGAGGAGGTGTGACATCCGGATAGATTGAGTGCCGATCGACCCAGACTCCCATACTTGGATCGTAGCAACTAATTTCTGGGTTCAACAGGTGTAAGGAGGTGGCACTGTGCCCGATGGTGCAATAAGCGATCGCACAGCACTAAAGCCATCATCGCCTCCACCATGGGAACTGCACGGGGCAACACGCAGGGATCGTGCCGTCCCTTGGCTGCTAAAACTGTTTCTTGGCGATCGCGGGTTACGGTGTTCTGTTCTTTTCGGATGGTAGCCGTCGGCTTGAATGCGACTCGGATGATAATATTTTCGCCATTACTGATGCCGCCCTGAATTCCGCCCGATCGATTGGTCCGGGTACGGATTTCTTTGGATTCGTCGAGATAAAACTCGTCGTTGTGCTCGCTACCGGTTAATAGGGTTCCAGCAAACCCAGAACCGATTTCAAATCCCTTGCTTGCAGGCAGGGACATGACTCCTTTGGCCAGATCGGCTTCTAGTTTATCAAAGACCGGATCGCCCAACCCTTTGGGAACGTTCCTCGCCACGCATTCCACCACGCCACCCACAGAATCTCCCTGGCGGCGAATTTGCTCGATGCGTTCGATGGCTTTTTGGGCAAATTCGGCATCGGGACAGCGAACGATATTGCTTTCAACTTGTTCGAGGGTGACGGTATTGGGGTCGACGACACCTTCTAAGTCTTGGATGCGCTTAACGTAACCGACAATTTCGACCCCGGCAACTTGCCGCAGAATTTTCTTAGCGATCGCTCCAGCTGCCACCCGTCCGATGGTTTCTCGGGCCGAAGAGCGACCCCCTCCCTGCCAGTTGCGGATGCCGTATTTTGCGTCGTAGGTGGCATCGGCGTGAGAGGGACGATAGGTCTGGGCCATTTCGTTGTAGTCTTGGGGTCGCGTATCCTTGTTGCGCACGAGGATGGCGATCGGAGTTCCCAAGGTTTTACCTTCAAACACCCCAGAGATGATTTCGCAGGTGTCGGTTTCTTTTCGCGGGGTCGTAATTTTGCTCTGACCCGGACGACGGCGATCCAACTCAAACTGAATTTCTTCCGTGGAAATTTCTAGTTGGGGAGGACAGCCATCGACGATCGCACCAACGCCACCTCCATGAGATTCTCCGAAGGTGGTAATGCGAAATATATTTCCGAAGGTGTTGCCCACTGATGTTTGCAGAGTAAAGTTTACGTTTTGAATATCTTTATCTTAACTCTGAGAGGAGAATTCGCACCACGTTCGGGTGACCGTGGGTTGGTGATGGAGATCGGTTGTGGGAAAAGGGTAGGAGAGGCGAGGTGGCTCTGAGGTGTTGAAACTGTTCGAAGGTTTGGGCGATGAAGGGAGTTCCCACATCTTAAGGTTAGGGAAAAGACCGCAGGATAGCTTGAAGGTTGCTTGAGAAGGTTCGTGGCCGGACCGTTGTCAATCTCGATCGGGGAGCGAGAACCGATCTCCGTTTATCTGTTCGAGATCCTCTGGCAACCCAGAGCCATTTTAGTATTTTGGCGCTAGCAAAGTTCGACCATGCCGCAGTCATCGACGAGGTAGCACAGGGCGCGAAAACGGAGTCCGACGAGTTGGTCGTAAAACGGGTTTAGCTTGCACATGGGCGGAACGTGTAGCAAATGACGGCCAAACAGGGTAATGTCGCGCTCGAACGGGCATTGCGCGGGAATGGCTTTAAATAAGAATAATGCGATCTTGCGATCGTGGACTTCTCGGGTATCGAGCCACTGACGTACGGGTTGTAGCAGATTTGACAGTAATTTACTCATAACTTTAACACTTAATAAAGTTCGCCTGGGGTGAACTGTTTTTAGCGTTCCTATTACTTAGAATAGAGAGTTTGAGTCGATTCTGGGTAAAGGGATGGAAATGAATAACTGAATTTCAATAAAGATTAAGTAAAGCCCAAAAAATGATGAATTTTGAGTAGCGAAAAGCTTTACTTATCAAGCGTTATACCCTTTTTATCGGATTAGTATTTGTTTAGTATATTTCGATACAAAAAAATAAATCGATCGTAATTTAGCCAGAAATAGAGACAAAAAGAACGATGGTGCAAATAGGGTATGGCTAAGTCTCAAAAGGTATTAGGAGAGTTTGGGCTATATCTAGGCTTGATTGTTGCTAAAGTCTTACGAGCAGTGCGATCGCCACGAGGAGTTGTACGGGCAGGGGAGCAAAGAGTAAGCTTAAACACAGACAGATGACAGCCACGATCGCCGCACCGATCGATTCAATTTCTTCTGCTAGCTCGAAACTGGCACAAACTGCTGTAGAACCGATAATCAAGCACAGGAAAGACCACAACAGCATCTTAAATACCTCCAAATGTTTCGCTCGAACTCGATGTACTTCCAAATTAGAAGCATCAAAGGTTGACCGAAGTGGAGTGGTGACACTTTCTCAATTTGCACGCAACATTCTGCACGGGATTGGACGACAGATGTTCTGAGGGGTCTTTGTCGTGCCATATCCGCACTCTCGGGTTAGATTGGAGAGGGCCAATCGTTCAATTGGACGCAATATTCTTGCTGGCGATAAATGCGCAATAAAAAGGAGCACCTCACCTCAAAGCGAAAAAATTAGGAAAGTCTGCGACCCCGATCCTAGCTGTTACGTGCTAGAACCGTACCTTCACTTTAAGAGTAAGTTGCTCCGCGTTAACAGATCCCTTGACACTCCCTATTGTTATATTGAATGCCTTGAGTGTCATCAGCCATTTTGCCGATCTTCTCGTTTGATGGAAATGAGTGAGATTATCGCGATCGAGAAATAGAATTTTCCCTCGTTTTCTTCGACTCACAACAAGCCAAAAATGTCAATCCGTTAAATGGCTGAACATCCCTCGAAGATTTCCGCGAGCCATCGAGACTGACAAGGGATCAATCTTCTGGAACGGTTTCCGATGGGTGATGCTTTTTGACTCTCGATGATTTTTCGCCGACCATATCAAACTCTCCCTCGACGAGTGGTTTTTTCTTCAGGTTGGCATCCGGCTGAGTTGTTGGAGTCCCCTTGGGGGTCGCGTTAGAATTCGCGGGAGGCGTTACGGATTCGAGTTGGGCCATGGATGTCTCTAAAGGTGCCAGGGTCTCAGCCGTACGAACCTGCTGCTGAAGTTGCTCTGTGGAAGACACCAACCCGCTCAAACCGTTGACCAATCGCCGGATATTTTCCCGAAAAGCCGGATCTCCAGTGAGATCGTCGAGATCGGAGGTAATTTTTTGCACGTTTTGAAAGGTTGTGCGTGCGGAATCGAGGGTTTCTTCGATCAACACCATATTGGTCGGATCGTTGACCATTTCGCTCGCTTCGCGCAAATTTGCCGAGGCTTGGGCGGCATTTTCCGAGAGAACGATCGCATTATTGGTAATTTCTTCAAGATTGCCGGCGATGGTGGCACTATCAAAATTACTCAGTTCTCCCTCAACTCGCGTTAAGGTTTCACCAGCGCGATCGAACGTTTCTCCGGCGATATTGAGGGTTTCGCCAGCGAGATCGAACGTTTGACCGGCGCGATCGAATAAAGGTGTGAGGTTACCCGCCACCAGCCGCAGTTCCTGGCTGAGTTGACCGAGATTATCCAAAGTACCAATCAGGCGGGTGCGATTATCATCGACCAAACTATTCACGGAAACCGCCAAACGGGAGATTTCATTGGCAGTGACGCTCAACTGGTTGGCGGTCGCGCCAAAGGTATCGGTGGTGGCAATTGCGTAATCGGATAAAATTCCCAGTTCTTGTTCGAGGGCGCTGCTCAAAACAGATAGGTCTTCGGTGAGGTCGGCAACTCCAGCAGCCGCCGTGGCTGAATTTTCCGTCAGGGTAGCGAGTTGGGCGACGAATTCGGGATTGCTGAAGGCTTTGGTAAATGCGATCGAAGATCGAGCCAGTTGGGCGAAGCTCACCCCCATTTCTCCAGGCAGGCGATCGTTCTGGCAGATCATCTCGTTGGAGTTGCAATCGGATGACATGGGATTCGCCCCAGTAGCCAGGTTCAATGCACTCTGGTCAGCCAACGCAGACGCGGGTGTAATATCAACTGTGGCTTCGCTAATTAAACCGGCTTGATTGGCTTCGATCGTCACATCTCGAGGAATGGCAAAATCAGGGGAGGTAATTTCAACGGTCACGTCTACCCCTTCCGGAGTGGGGGAAATCTGCGTCACTTTACCGACAACCACGCCCCGATACCGGACGACGGAACCCGTTTGAACCCCTAGAACGTCGCTAAACCGAACGATAAACTCATAGCTGCGACGACCTAAGTTCACTCCTTGCAACCAAAGAAACAGCAAAGTGAACAGGCCCATTCCCGTGAGAATAAATAGCCCTAAAGACCCTTCCCTGAGCGTTCGCGATCGCATACTCACTCCTGTCTCCCCAAATCAATAACCGCTCTAAACCTAACTATTTTAAGCTACAGGCGTATTTGATCTGGGGGAGCGACCCTCGTTCGGATACCCGAAACTGAATAACCTTGACATGCATATTGACTATTGTAAATATACAAATATACCAATGTGTATTCCCCTCCGAAAAAAACAAATGGATGCTCTCAACATAGATTCGACCCAATTCGAGCGCATTGCCAAAGCCCTCTCCGATCGACGGCGATTCGAGATTCTTCAAATCGTCGCCGCCCACACCGAATCCTGTTGCAGCCAGATCGGCGAACAAGTTCCCGTGGCGCAACCGACGATTTCCCACCACCTCAAAGAACTAACCAATGCGGGTCTGGTCGTATCTCGCCGAGAAGGTCAGCACTGCTACTACCAGTTTCGTCAGGACGTATTTGCAGCCTATCTCGAACAACTCCGGCTCAGTTTTAATCGGATGGATGAGTCTCGCTAAGGGAGTCTCGTTCGCGCTTAACAATTTCGATCGCACTCAACTCCGATGTTTGGAGGTTCTGTAATATGCTTTGGCTGGTGTTAATCCTCTTAGCCCTGAGCTTGTGGAAAATGAGCGAGCGTCTGAAATCTTTAGATGAAATCTATTCCCTTGCCACGCAAATTGCCAGTATTATTAGCTCGATCTGGGGCTTTTCGATCGCACCCTCGATCGCTCAAATTTTGATTTCGATCTTATTACTCAGTTGGACGTTTTTTTCCGTTCCCCAGGCGATCTACCCCCATCGATAAGCAAGTGAACTGCTGCTTGGCGCTGGGAAATTCAGGAGAAATCACCATGACGACATTCAATTCGATCGACTCCCACTCCATCAAAGGAATTATGCCGTTTGCGAACCCCCCAACCAACGTCCGGTCCGATATTTCTCCGAGGAAAGGCGATCTCGCCGCACCCACCCTCGATCTCGATACCGTCAACTCAAACCTCGCCCAAGCCAACGCCACAGATATCGTTAAGTGGGCGGCCCAAACCTTTGGCAACGGTCTGGTGATGAGTAGCAGCTTCGGAATTCAGTCGGCCGTGATGCTGCACTTGGTGACTCGCATCGTACCCGATATCCCCGTTATTTGGGTCGATACTGGCTATCTACCTCCAGAAACCTATCAATTTGCCGAAGCGATGCGCGATCGACTCGGACTCAACTTACAGGTTTACCAATCACCCATCAGTCCCGCCCGGATGGAAGCCCTCTACGGTAAACTCTGGGAACAGGGTAACGTCGAAGCCCTCGATCGTTACGATCGCCTGCGCAAAGTCGAACCCATGGAACGGGCCCTGCAAGAGTTGGGTGCAACCGCATGGTTGGCTGGTTTGCGCAGCGACCAAACCCAATACCGCAGCACCCTCGAAACCGTCAGCCAGCAGGGCGATCGGTATAAGATTTTCCCGATTCTACCCTGGACGGCAAAGGATATCTATCAATACCTGCAAGCCCACGACTTGCCCTACCATCCCCTCTACGATCTCGGGTACATGACCGTTGGAGATTGGCACTCCAGTCGACCGATGACGTTAGAAGATATGAGCGATCGCGATACGCGATTTGGGGGTTTGAAGCAAGAGTGCGGCTTGCATTTGCCTCAAACCCCAGAAGAAGCGCAGAGTCTCGATTCGAGTTCGTTGTAAAAGAGTCAAGGGTAACCGGGTGTAGGGCGATCGGGTGTAGAATCGTCAGTCGATCTCGATCGATTCTCCCAATCTCCATGTCACCCCATCACCCCACCTCCATTACACCTGCGCGGCTTCCTTGACCAACTTATCCCAACCCAAATCCTTCAAGTTGCTATTGCGGCGCAGAGGACGAGTGGCTAACTCTAGCAAATCGCGGGTATTGGTAAAACCGTGAATCTGAGCGAAGGTGAACTCCACCGACCACTTGGTATTAATTCCCCGCGCTTCCAGGGGATTGGCGTGGGCCATGCCGGTAATCACCAAATCCGGCTGCATTTCGTGAATGCGCTGAAGTTGGTTGTAGTTGTCGGGTTTCTCGATAATCGTCGGCATCGGCGCACCCATTTCCTGACAGGTTTTTTCAAGTAACTTTAGTTCCGCACCCTGGTAGCGCTTGTCCATATAGGGAATGCCGATTTCCGGGACGATCGCGCCGCAGCGAATTAAAAAGCGCGCCTGGGAAATTTCAAGCAAGTTATCCCCCATGAAGAATACCGTTTTGCCGCGAATCAGCTTCACGTAATCTTCCACGCTTTCCCAGATTTGCCGTTCCCGTTCTGCCAAGCCTTTGGGTTCGATGCCGAAGACAGAGCAAATTTTCTCGATCCAGGCGCGAGTACCATCGGGTCCAATGGGAAACGGCGCGCCAATCAGCTTGCACTTGCGACGACGCATGAGGGTGGTGGCCGTGCGACTGAGGAAGGGATTCACGCCGCAAACGTAGTATCCCTCTTCGAGTACCGGTAGTTCGGTGTATCGCTTGGATGGAAGCCAACCGGACACCTTAATTCCCTGCTTCTTCAATTCCAGGGTGAGTTGGGTGACCACCGGATCGGGGAGCGATCCGAATAGTACCAGCGGCGGATGTTCGACGTACTCCGAATCTACCGCTGCGACCTCTTCTTTTTGACGACCGAAGTTGAGCAGTTTCCGGATGGCATTGCGCTCTTCCTTCTCTTCATCGATCGCCTTTTTCGGACACCGGGCCGCCATGGCTGCCATCACGGTATCCTCCCCTTGGGTAAAGGCATAGTCTAATCCATTAGCGCGGGCCACGACGATCGGAATGCCAATTTCCCCTTCGAGTTTCGGCGCGAGACCTTCCAAATCCATCTTGATAATTTCAGTGGTGCAAGTCCCGATCCACACGATGACGCTGGGGTTGCGATCTCGCTTGATTTGCAAGCACAACCGCTTCAACTCTTCGTAATCGTTGAGTTTGGCGGAAATATCCCCCTCTTCCAACTCCGCCATCGCGTAACGCGGTTCGGCAAAAATCATCACCCCCATGGCATTTTGTAAGAAGTAGCCGCAGGTTTTCGTGCCGATCACCAAAAAGAAGCTATCTTCAATCTTTTGGTACAACCACGCAACGCAGCTAATCGGGCAAAAGGTGTGATAGTTACCGGTTTCACACTCAAAGTTTAATGCTTCAGGTTGAGCAACAGTCATCGATTTTTCTCCTAAATATGTAATAAATTCTCAGGTTTTATCTCTGACGCCGACCCAACCCTACCTTGAAGGGTTATTGAAGCTCTTCTAATAAGCCAGAAATTTCGGGATCGTCGTCATCGTCGTCGTCATCGAGGGAGAAGTCGAATGCATTGGTTTCGAAGTCATCGGCGTCGCCGTCTAAACCTTCGAGTCCTCCGAGGTCATCGTCATCATCCGTGACTAAACCCTCTAAGCCGTCTAATCCCCCTAAATCGTCATCATCATCGTCACTATCTAAAGCGCCTAGATCTCCCAAACCACCATCATCATCGTCACTTTCGACATCCAAATCAGCCAAACCTTCTAAGCCATCGGATTCCTCTTCAAACACACCAAAGCCAGAATCTTCCAGTTCGGCGATATCTTCATCATCATCCTCGAGACCGCCGAGACCTTCGAGTTCGTCGGATTCTTCCCCAAAAGCCCCTAACTCGTCATCGGAGTCATCCTCGAGACCGCCGAGACCTTCGAGTTCGTCGGATTCTTCCCCAAAAGCCCCTAACTCGTCATCGGAGTCATCCTCGAGACCGCCGAGACCTTCAAGTTCGTCGGATTCTTCCCC
>NZ_JBRJXU010000176.1:0-29804 GCF_057467645.1 Zarconia sp. | reverse complement strand
GTCTCCACCACCGAGGCTGTCTCCCATATCCATCGACCCGCCATCCATGGTGTCGCTACCCATATCCATCGACCCGCCATCCATGGTGTCGCTACCCATATCCATGTCTCCACCACCGAGGCTGTCTCCCATATCCATCGACCCGCCATCCATGGTGTCGCTACCCATATCCATCGACCCGCCATCTATGGTGTCGCTACCCATATCCGTCGACCCGCCATCCATGGTGTCGCTACCCATATCCGTCGACCCACCACCCATGGTGTCGCTACCCATATCCGTCGACCCACCACCCATGGTGTCGCTACCCATATCCGTCGACCCACCACCCATGGTGTCATCTCCCACATCAAACTCGTCGGGATCGAAAAAAATCGTACCCGGTTCTCCTTGGGGTGCACTCACATCAACGCTACCGCGAAATACCAGTTGCTCTTTGCCTGAAATTTCCACAAAGCCACCGGAAGAGGGTGTGAGGTCTGGGGTGTGGGGTGTGGGGGAAGAACCACCGCGAGCGTAAATGCTGCCGCGAAATACGGTGGTATCGTCCGCCCAAACGATAACCCGTCCGCCATTACCAAAATCGATCGCATCGGAGAAGATCGAGGTATTTTCATTGACAAACGTGCGCGATGCGTTGGGAACCGTCCCGAGTCCGCGAAAATCACCACCGATCCAGATATTGCCGCCACCATTGATTCCAGAAGCATTGAGGGTGGTATCAATGAGTCCGATTCGATCGCCTAAAATTTGAATGCCGGAACTCGGTAGGGCGGCAGTGACATCCGAGACATCTACGGTTCCGGAGACGATCGCCGTTCCCGATCGCGGATCGAGAACCAATCCCGATCCCACTAAACTGACTGTACCGTTACCGTTCGCCATCAGTTGGCTGGCATGACCTAAAACTTGTCCCCCCGCCAGCAGTTGCGGCACGGTGAGGGGGTTGAGATTTAGCGGTTCCAATCCCCGATCGGGAACTTCTAAGCTCAAAACGTTGCCGATCGCGCTCAAACGCACCATGCTTTCCCCTTCAACGGCCATCACCGATATCTGCCCGCCCGAGGTTTGCAGAGTTCCGGTATTGGCGACAACGCCCCCAATTAAATTGAGGTTCGCCTCCGGGGCGATCGATAAATTGCCTGCATTGACGATCGCCCCCGGATTAGCAGTGGCAAACTCCAGGGCATCGGGAGACCCCAGCAAATTCGACCAATTATTACTCCCGACAACGTCGAACCAGTTGTTCTCCCCGAATCCGACACCCGTAGCGGTGGTGGCGGTAAAATCTGCCGGTACGTTCAACCTTGCATTGGCACCGAACGCGATTCCCGCCGGATTGACCAGAAAGAGATTAGCATCGCCCCCGGAAACTTGCAGCAAACCGTCGATATAGCTCGCATCGCCCCCCACCACTCGTCCGAGGATATTTTCCAGATTGGGGTTGGCGAGGAAATTGGCGATTTGCCCCGCATCGAGTCCGAAGCGATCGAAACTGTGGAATAAATTCGCCCCATCTCCGGAAAGCTGACCCCCACCGATATCGAAGCGATCGCCCTCGGGTGTTACCACCGTTCCCGTTCCATCCCCTGCCGGTACGATAGGCTGCGCGAAAACCGGCGGCACGGCGATACCCAACAGCGCAAAACATCCTGGAATTACAAATGGAGAACCGAAAAAACGGTTCGATGGAAAATCGACAGTCATGACGGGAGGAGGTTGCGAATGTGCCCATCGCTAGTGTAAAGCACTGAGGGTCTAGGGTCGTTTTTGGGGACTAGTGCCGCTACGGGTCATTAAAAATGCAAAAATGCGTCTTGAAAAGTTGAACGGGACGGGGACCGACACCGCCCACTTTTCGCAAAATTAAAAATGCTTACTGTACATAGCTTTCACTGATTGAAAGCGGGTCAGTTATTTCTGCCGCGCTGCACTAGAGGCAGTGAATGGACAATCGTCATCTTCTCCAAAAGGGTTAAAGCTTAAGGTTTAAGGGGAAATGCTGAAGAAATTCATGACTTCGGTATAGCAATTGTCTGAATTTTTGATTTCTACCAAATGTCCCATGGGTGAGTTGTTGTCATCCTTTCCATTTTCTATCTCTCCCTTGCTTTGCTTATCTTCTCTGTGCATATCTTCCCCATCACCGCATCTCTCTTGTCACCGGATTACCCCATCCTCTCTCCATTTCCCCGATTCTCCCGCTTGCTCCTCATTTCTTCTCATGGTAGTCTCGCATTGTCTCGTAGTTTTATGGGGAGGGGGTAGGTGTGTTTAATTTTTATATTTTTGAGAAATTTTAATGTCGTCGTTCGTCAAAAAACTGTAAATTCGAGAATATTTCGGCAATTTCCCGAATGAGATGAAAAAGCGATCGAAGTTGGCTCGCACAATACTCTTATTTTCTCCCGTTTGCTCTCGAATGCTTTGAGAGTCGCCCTTAGAATTCCCTCACCTTCGACCTCCCGAGCCTCATAAAACGATCCGCCGAGACACTAATTTTTTGAATATAAGAAATTTTAATATTTATACCGGCGATCCTATCCATCGGAATTATAGTTATTCCACCGGATTTAATAACGTCAGTTTTGGTTGAGTCGATCGCCGGGATGCCCACGATCGGAAACATTTGAGCTGGCTAAACATCCGAGAACCCAACCCACCGGAGTGAATCTCTTTGCTCGCGATCGAAGTACTCCATCTCCCATTCCCCATTCCCCACCCTCACCGGATATTTCTTATCCAAAGACGTTAATATGAGGGGTTGCTGTACCCCGATCTCCCATAAAATTGTAAACCTTTGTAAAGAAAATTCGCCTCTTGCAGAATTTGCCCCTGAATTTTGCGAAACGTCTTTGAAGCAAGCAATCGACTTGATTGATTCGTTCATTGATTCTTTGACAACATACCCGAAAGGAGGGTTTGCATGGGAACGTACAATGGCTCTAATGGTAACGACTACTTCCGCGCCTATCGCGAATTTGAAAATGGGCAACCCGTGTGGAAAAACTGGCGCATTAACGGCAACGGCGGATACGACGCTCTCTTTGGCGGCGCTAAGAACGATACCATTGACGGTGGAACTGGCAACGATAGCCTCTGGGGTTTAGAGGGTAACGATCGCCTATTGGGAAAAGCAGGTCGCGATCTCCTCTACGGTGGTCCCGGCACGGACTTTCTTGATGGTGGCACCGATCGCGATACCATGAACGGTGGTTCTGGGCGCGACACCTATGTGGTCGATAACGTCAGTGATGTGGTGACGGAATATTCATTTTTCCAAGACATTGACACCGTCAACGCTTCTGTCAGCTATACCCTACCCGAAGCCGTTGAAAACTTAAATCTCCAAGGACCTAATGCCACCCATGGTACGGGTAATGACCTCGATAATGTCATCCGCGATCGAGATTCTTTCAGTAGTCCAGTCAATAATGTTTTGAACGGTCTAGGAGGAGACGACTATATTGATGGTAACTTTGGTGACGATATCATTGCCGGTTGGACGGGGGATGATACGGCTTATGGCGGTGTTGGAGACGATCTGATTACCGGTTGGACGGGAGACGATAGGTTATATGGGGAAGCTGGTAACGATACGATTTTTGGAGAAGCTGGTAACGATCGAATTCTCGGTCAAAGCGGTCTGGATGTGCTCTCGGGCGGTAACGACAACGATACGCTGTCTGGTGGCTCTTACGATGGTGCGGATACCTTAACTGGTGGTCTGGGAGCCGATCGATTCGAGTTTTTCGCGGCCGACGGACACGTGGACACCATCACCGACTTTACCTGGCAGCAGGGGGATAAGATGGTCGTTTATCGCAGTGGCTTTGGCGGCTTCGGCGGCGGACTCAATCCCGGCGACTTGCCTGCGGCACAGTTTACCACGGGTGCGGCGGCTTCCGATGCGAGCGATCGCTTTATCTACAACAACCAGACCGGGGCGTTATTCTTCGACCCCGATGGCGTGGGCGGTCAAGCTCAGGTTCAGTTTGCCTCGCTATCTGCAGGCCTGTCGTTAATCGCCAGCGATATCACCGTGATTTAATGGCGATCGTGATTTTGATGGATACAGATCGCGCGAGCATCTTGCTCGCAACATCAGCCAGAAGCGGGAGCCGATCGGGAAGGGGAGCGAGGCGATCGAATCTCCCAATCTCAATCTTGACAGACGTGTAACTCGATCGGGTCGGCGATCGCGATCGAACCCGACCCACAACGATCCAACCGAACGAGACCGGCAATGTCCTTCCAAGCAGCGATTCGACACACTCAATATTGACAGATCGATCGGGGGAAATGCACAATCGGCGCTATACTCTCAACTCCAAACTCCCTCGATCGCCGCGATCGCGGTACCGAACCGGACTCTTGACAATGAAACGAACCTGTGATGCCTCCCTCGAGACGCTCATTCTGAGTTGGGCGATCGCCACCCTCCCCACACTTCCCCTCTCTGCCCAGATTGTCCCCGATGCCACCCTTGCCGAACCCTCGAGCGTCGAGTCTGGGTGCGCGGTTTGTACCATCGATGGGGGAGTGCTTCGGGGAACGAATCTCTTTCACAGTTTCCGGGAGTTTTCCATTCCCACGGGAGGGGAAGCCTTTTTTAATAACGGATTGGCGATCGAAAATATCTTCAGTCGGGTGACGGGAGATTCGATTTCCAATATCGACGGGTTGATACGCGCCAACGGTACGGCGAACCTATTTTTACTCAATCCCAACGGCATCCTCTTCGGACCCAACGCCCAACTCGATATCGGCGGCTCGTTTCTCGGGAGTACCGCCGATGCGATTGGGTTCGGCGATAACCAATTTTACAGTGCCTCCAATCCCGAAGCCCCTCCCCTGCTAACGGTGAATCCCTCGGCGCTATTTTTCGATCGAGCTTCAAGGGGGGCGATCGAAGTTCGGTCGGTGGCACCGGCTGGGGTGGATGTCTTAGATGTTCCTCTTGTGGGGTTGCGAGTCCCAGACGATCGCAGTTTAGTACTGGTTGGGGGGGAAGTTTCGATTACCGGAGGAAATCTCAATGCGTCAGGCGGTCGAATCGAGTTGGCAGGGGTTGCGAGTTCGGGATTGGTAGAACTCAGCGTGAATGAAAACGATCTGAGTTTGAGTTTTCCCGCAGATTTAGCTCCTGCAGATATATCGATCGACAATTCGGCATTCGTTAATGCAGGAGGAGAAAACGGAGGTAATGTTGCTATTTGGGGAAGAAATGTCGTACTCACTCAAGGCGGTCGAGTATCGGCCAATACATTGGGTGCGGGTACGGCGGGAAGTTTAACGGTGAGTGCATCAGAATCCGTGCAACTGATTGGCATTTCTGCCGACGGACAAGACGCAAGCGGTTTATTTGCCAACCCATTAGGCTCGGGTTCGGGAGGAGATTTAACCGTTACGGCCAGACAATTTCTGGTGCAAGATGGCGCGCAAGCCGGAGTCGGAACTTTCGGCGAAGGACCTGGTGGGAACTTTACCATCACAGCTACGGAATCCGTCCGCGTCCTGGGAGAATCAGCCATAAACCCTAATTTTTTCAGCAACCTATTTGCCCTCACAGCAGGAACGGGAAAAGCAGGCAACTTACTCATCGAGACCGGACAACTGGTGGTGGGAGATGGCGCTCAGATTTCAGCAGGCACCTTCGGTGATGGGGATGGCGGCAATTTGACAGTCCGCGCCTCGGACTCCATAGAACTGATTGGGACCTCTGGTGATGGTCAGTTTCCCAGTGGTTTGTTCGTGCAAGCAGTTCCAATGGAAATCGCAGGTCCTGTGGGCAACGCAGGAGATTTGACAATTTTTACCCGAGAGTTAATAGCACGGGATGGAGCTAGTATTTCAGCCAGTACGCTAGGTCGTGGTGATGGTGGAAATTTGACGGTAAATGCTTCGGAATCGGTGCAGCTACTCGGCACATCAGCCAGTGGGGGAGAACCGCTGAGCGGTTTGTTCGCTCAAACAGATGGTCCCGGTAATGCCGGTACGCTTGCGATTAATACCGCACGGCTACTCATTCGGGATGGAGCACTCGCTTCAACAGCAACCCGAGGCGAAGGTGCGGGGTCTGCGGGGGAGCTAAGAGTCAACGCTTCAGACTGGGTGCAGTTGATTGGTACGTCTGGTGACGGAAACTTTTCGAGTAATTTATCCACTCAAACCGAGGGAACTGGAAATGCCTCGAACTTAACGATTACAACAGGTGAATTAATCGTTCGCGATGGCGCGCAAGTTGGAACGGGTACGTTTGGCCAGGGAGATGGAGGCAGTTTAATAGTGAATGCCGATGCAGTCGAGGTGATGGGGACTTCCACGGACGATCGAGTGATGAGTGGACTGTTTGCCAGCACGGGAAATGAATCGAGTGGCAATGGCGGTAGTATTGAGGTGAATTCGGCGACGGTTACCCTCGACGATAGAGCGACGATCGCCGTCGACAGTCAGGGCACCGGCATTGGCGGTACCATCGACATCACCGCAGACTCCCTGAATCTAGAGAATGAAGCGTCAATTCTGGCGGAAACGGCCAGTACCGATGGGGGGAACGTCGAGGTGCGAGTTGGCGATCTCCTATTTTTGAGTGACGAAAGTCGAATTTCGACCACCGCAGGTACGGCACAGGCGGGTGGGAATGGTGGCGACATCACGATCGCCACCCCGGATGGTTTCATCGTCGCCCGCCAAAATAGCGACATTACCGCCAATGCTTTCTCCGGACGAGGGGGTAATATCGAGATTACCGCCCAAAGTCTGTTTGGCATTCAACCTCGAAATCGTTTGACCGATCGCAGCGATATTACCGCCACCTCCCAATTAAATACCGACGGCCAGATAAATATCGATACCCCAGACATCGACCCGACTCAAGGACTCGCAAGTCTCCCGGAAGCCACCGGCGTTCCGGAAACCGCCCGAGGATGCGATACCGGAGACGGAACCGGTCAATTTATCGATCGCGGACGGGGTGGGTTGCCGACAGTGCCGATGGAACCGCTCGAGAGCAACGATATCCTCGATGATATTCAACCGCCCCAGGGTTGGGAGAATCGGGAGTCTGGGGGGGGAAATGAGAGCGATCGCCTCGTAGAAGCCACGGGATGGACGGTAGACGACAACGGACGGGTGGTTTTGGTCGCCGATAATCGGGTGCAGAGGCCAGATGGATGTCGCGGGTAGATGGGGAGACAAGGAGACAAGGAGACAAGGAGACAAAGGAAACGGAGAAGTAGTGTCGCGACTAGCCGGGATTATTCACCAAAGCCTCAAATCCCGATCTCTGGTCAACCTCAAAAAACAGACTGTTTTTCGGGTAGATTACCAGCTAGTTTGTCAGCTAAGGCTTTGAGCGATTTTCGTCAAACCTCATGAATAATGCAGGCTAGTGGTCTGTCAATTGTCAATTCACTCTCCAACGTACCATCGGGAATTAGCTGCGCGATCGCCGATTTCCCGTGCATTCCCTGCCTCCCCTGAGTCCCCTACGCTTAGCTATACCGTTAATGGGATTTCGATCCACCCATGGCAATGTGCTTCAAACTCACCTGTTCGAGCAATTCCATCGCATCCTCCGCACTCAAGGGTTGACTGACGGAATATCCCTGGATTTCCTCGCATTTGAGGTGACTGAGTAATTCTCGCTGGTCGTCGGTTTCCACCCCTTCGGCGACCACGCTCAAATCGAGACCGCGTCCCAAGGCCAAAATGGCATGGACGATCGCGATATCCGTCGAACTGGTATTGAGTTCCCGAATAAAAGCACGATCGATTTTAATCTTATTAAACGGAAACTTCTTCAGATAGCTCAAAGAAGCGTAGCCGATGCCAAAATCATCCAGGGTAATCCGCACCCCCATATTTTGCAGTTTCCGCAGGATGCCGCAGGTCAAATCCACATCTTGCAAGGCGGTGGTTTCCGTAATTTCTAACTCGAGAAAATGGGGTTGGAGTTGAGTTTTCTCCAAAACTTGCACCACCATATCCACTAAATTGAGTTGTTTGAACTGCCGCGCCGAAAGATTAACGGCCATACAAATTGACGGTAAACCGCGAGACTGCCATTTTTTATTTTGGGTGCAAGCTGTTTGCAAAACCCACTGCCCGATTTGCACCATCAAACCCATTTCCTCCGCCAGGGGAATAAAAGTTTGGGGGGAAATCAACCCCAACTCGGGATGCTGCCAATAGGTAAGGGCTTCCATGCCGGTAATCTTGCCGGTTTGGGTATTGACTTGCGGTTGGTAGTAGATAGCGAACTCTTGATTTTCCAGGGCTTGATGCAAGCTATTGCGCAGAATTAACGATTCCGACGCCTCCGAACTCATCGCCGGTTGGTAGAGTTGGTAGTTATTGCGCCCCTTATCTTTTGCCCGATACAGGGCGACATCGGCGTGTTTGGTGAGGGTTTCCGCATCCTCGCCATCGTCGGGATAGATGGCAATACCGATACTGCTCGATACGCGCAACTGATGGTTGTCGATCTGAAATGCCGGTTGCAGTGTCGCGAGCAATCTCTGGGAGATTTGAATCACATCTTCGGGTCCGTGAATATCCGGCAGCAGTAAGATAAACTCGTCTCCTCCCCAACGGGCGATGGTATCGCAATCTCTCAGACAAGCGGCCAATCGTTTGGCCATTTGTTGCAGGAGGCTATCGCCGACGGGGTGACCCAAGGTGTCGTTAATCAGTTTGAAGCGATCGAGATCGAGAAACATCACCGCCAATCGGTGACCGTGCTGTCGCGCGTCTTCTAATGCTCGGGGTAGTTGGAGATCGAAGAGCATTCGATTGGGCAACCCGGTGAGCAAATCGTGGGAGGCTTGATGGCGCATCTCCGTTTCCGATCGATAGCGTTGCAGCGCGCCTCCCAGGGTGGCGGAAATCGCCTGGAGGATGGATTCTTCATTACTCGACCACTGACGCTCTTGCTGGCAATCCCCAAAGCCGATAAAGCCCCAAAATTGGCGATCGAGATAAATGGGAACCATCAAGATCGAAACAATACCATCGTTGTCGAGAACGCACCGTTCCGCTTCCGGTAGGTCTCGGGTCAGACCGCTCACCAAATTCCCCGTTTCCAGGGTTTGATACCATCGAGCTAGGGTGGTGGGATTTTCGGCAGACTGGGTCTTTTTTCCCGTTCGAGGTCCCGACTCCCTCACGCAGTTGCTAACCCATTCAAACTGCTTGTGCATGGTACAAGCATCGGAGGTAGATTCGGTTTCGGCTTCGCAGATATAAACCCGATCGACGTTAGCGGCCATCCCCAATGCTGCCAGGGCTTTGTTGGCGGCCACCTGGTAATCTGGTTCGGAAATTAAGTAGTTCATCGCCTCGGCGACTCCCCGCAGCAGGCGATCGCATTGCTGCACCTCCGCTTCGGCTTGCTTGCGCAGGGTAATATCCTCGACGGTTCCCTCGTATCGCAACACCCGACCGCGCGTATCCCGGATGGCGCGGGCATTTTCGTTCACCCAAATGATACTGCCATCTTTGCGATACACTTGCAATTCAAACCCCCACACGCGATCGTTTTCGTGGAGAAGCTGGGTAAATTCCGTTCGCCGTTCGGGGTTAACGTACAGTTGCCCGGCGATATCGCGAACGGTTTCGAGTAACTCGTCGGCCGAATTGTAGCCGTAAATGCGAGCCAGCATGGGATTTGCCGCCAAGAACTGACCTTGGGGAGTGCTTTGAAAGATCCCCTCAACGGCATTTTCAAAAATCTGGCGGTATTTGGATTCTGCTTGCCGCAGGGCGATTTCCGTTTGCTTGTGCTGGAGGAGCAGTCCCAAGCGATCGGCGATCGTCTCGACGAGGGTCACTACTTGTCGATCGGGTTGGCGAGGGGCCAGCAGGAAAAAGACCACCACCCCCAAGATCCGATCTTCGGCGATAATCGGGATGCCAAAACCGGCTTTGAGTCCGCATCGAGCGGCCGCCTCCGCCCGCAAGAACCGGGTTTGGGGCTGGTAGGAAACATCTTGATTCCACTCGGGTCGTTTCGATAACCAAACCCGTCCGGGCAGTCCGGTGCCCCGCGAAAAGGTCATCGATGCCGTTCGATCTCGAAAGGCTTGCAGGGTGCCGTGGCGATCGTACCAGGCTCGAGAGCATTCGAGCACCGAATCGTCGGCGTTGGGCATCCAGATTTCGCCATAATCCCAACCCGTCGCGTCGCACACTTGCTTAAGTACGGCGGTGAGGGTGGTTTCGAGATCGGGAGAGTTGTTAATATGAGTTTGGCTCGGATGCAAGGCGGCAGAAATCGAGCGCAGTAGTCGGGTTTCAACTGTCAAACGCTGTTCCTGGCAGCGATCTTCGCAAATCCCGACGATGTGGGAAACAATACCGTTGGTTTCAATAACAGGAGAAAGAGTCATCAGTATGCGATCGTAGTTTTCACTCGTACGAAGGGAAATGGGGCGACGAATCGTTTGTCGCTGGTGATAGCACTCCTGAAGACAATCGTTGAAAATACGGGCCACGTTTGGATTCAGACAATCTTGCAAGCGCAACGATCGATTCTCGAATGGCTCCACTTGCAGCATTTTCCTGAAGGCTGGGTTGGTGGCAATCGGGAAAAATGTGACCTGTTCGGAAGAGTTGGTGATGGCTGTTTCGACTGCGACAACGAACATCCCATTGGGATTGTGCTCCGAGATCGCCTGTAATGGGGCTTGATGCTCGCTCAAAAACTGCCATATGGGTTTATGTTGAGCTACCATGTTCTTTTCGATTAGCTGATTCCCCACGCTGCTTGCATTCAATGTCGGTGACCCGAGATTCAAGAAAGTTCCGTGATATTACGTAGAATATCGTGGATATTACTTAGATTAAACGATTTTCACAAAGAAGTCGTACGAAAAAACACTTAATTTAACACCTTGTTCAAGTGTAACGTGCAAGTTGACGCAGACTGAAACCCCTGTAAACCAATCGAACCCAATTTTTCGAGGTCAACTTGCTTAAATCCTTTAAACTATCCTTTTTCCGCTTCCAGCTCAAGACGAACGACACCACCAACCCATCCTCTTTGCACGCTTTGCAACCGATCGGGCTCGAGGAGGCTCGCCCTCGGAGGCTCCGTTGGGTTAAATTTTTTGAATGAGTCGATCTGCTCAGCCAGTTCTCTGGCTCTCTGGCGGCGAACAAATCGACTTACAATGAAAGACGATTGCGCCCGCTCGAGTAATTGACAAAATGCTAAGTTTGTGCATTATCGCCAAAGATGAAGAAGCCACCTTGGGGCGATGTTTGAATAGCGCGACGGGGGTGGTGGATGAAATGGTGGTACTGGATACGGGATCGGGCGATCGCACCCTCGAGATTGCTCGCGAGTGTGGGGCGATCGTCGGTGAGTTTGCCTGGAACGATGACTTTGCCGCTGCCCGCAATGCCGCCCTCGAATACGTGACGGGGGACTGGGTTCTGGTACTCGATGCCGATGAAACCCTGGTGCCGGAAATTGTGCCCCAACTGAAAAAAGCGATCGCCGCTGAAGATTGCCTTTCAATCAACCTATTACGTCGGGAAGTGGGTGCATCCCAATCTCCCTACTCGTCGGTTTCGCGCCTGTTTCGCCGCCACGAAGCCGTCTACTTTACCCGACCCTATCACGCGATCGTCGATGACAGCATCGAAATTCTGTTGCAACGGGAACCGCAATGGCAGGTGCGGCAGTTGGAGGGGGTGGCGATTCTCCACGATGGCTACCAAGCCGGTACGATTGCCAGCAAGCAGAAAAGCGATCGAGCCAGAACGGCGATGGAGAGCTACCTCGCCAAACATCCCCAAGATGGCTACGTACTCAGTAAGTTGGGGGCGCTGTATGTTTGGCAGGGTCAGCTTCAGGTGGGTATCGAACTGCTCGAACGGGGACTGAAAGTCAACCCTGCGCTTCCAATTCTCTACGAACTACACTACCATCTCGGTATCGCCCGCACTCGGCAAAATCAGCAAGATCGCGCAAAAATTCACTATCAAACGGCGATCGCGATCGAAATTCCCCCAGTCCTGAAAATCGGGGCGTACAATAATTTCGGCAATTTACTCGAAGCAGAGGGGAACCTTGCAGAAGCGGCTAAAACCTATCGCAGGGTTTTGCAAATCGATCCCACCTTGGCGATCGCTCAGTACAATCTGGGACTCACCCTTAAAGCCATGGGGAAATTTCGCGAGGCGATCGCCGCTTACCAACAAGCCATCGATCTCGATCCCACCTACGCCGAAGCCTATCAAAATTTGGGGGTCGTTCTGCTGAAAACGGGTCAGGCGATCGCCTCTCGGACTGCGTTCCAAAAAGCGATCGCCCTGTACGAACAACGCCAGTCTCCCGTTGCCGAACAACTGCGCCGAGGCTTGAAAGATTTGGGATTGGGATGAACCGCTCGGTTTTAGTATTTGAGAGTTGGGTCTGTCTATTTTCCCGCAGACCTTTTAGCGATTGGTCATCGCAATCAAAATTTTGGGATTCAACCAGCCACAAAACTGCGAGTACGTGGGATGATTGAGAAAATCGGCAATTTTTAAATTGAGGGGAGAATCGGGACCGATAAGCAATCCATTGTATTCGATCTCATCAATTTGAAAAAAGGGCTGAAATAGACTCCGATAAGCTGATTTTCGTCCCAAACCGATCGCCCCCCATTCATTACGATCCAATAAACACATTAAAAATAGAGCGGGGTTGAGAATATTCGGTTCGAAAATAATCAGTTTCCCATTCGGTTTTAGCACTCGTTTCATTTCCGAAATAGTTTCAGCGAGGTGGTAAATGTGATGAATGGCATCCACCATTAAAATGGTATCAAATTCACCATCGGGAAACGGCAGTTCTTCTGATTTTGCCAGGCAGACATGGGTGTTGCTTAACTCAAATCGATCTATGGTTTCTCGACTATCTCGAATAAATTCTGGGGAAATATCCACTCCCACCAATTTGCGGCATCGCCGAGCCACAATGGGTAGGAACAAACCGGAACCGCAGCCAATATCGATGACTTTATCGGAGGATTTGAGGAAAGGTGAGATTTTCTGGGTAAAATATTCCTCGATCGAGACTGAGGTGACAGACTTTTCGCTGTTGAAGCGTTGCGACTTTCCCCAAATATGCTCTTGATAGCGATCGTTCTCGGCTAAGGTTTGATAGAATTCTCGCGTTTCTTGAATTTGAGGCGGACGAAAAATTGTCATGGCACGCAATTAACCCTCGAATTGTCTATAAATAATGAGTATTTTTACTCTCAGTTTAGTCCGATACTTTTATCTTCTACAATAAAACGAATTCCCTGTCAACTCTGATTTTGAGAGGTCTGATTCTTGGTGTTCCATCGAATGCAATTTTGGCGATCGCCCACGACTGTTTTCACAACAATTGCGAGTCTTTTTGGCATTCTTTTAATCTTCATTATTCCTCCCTTTCAATCTCCCGATGAATACCAGCACTTTTACCGAGCGTTTCAAATTTCTGAAGGTCGAATTATTGCCGAGTATCAAAAAGGAAATTGTTACGGGTATAGCAATTATTTTCCCGAACGTCCTTGTGCGGGAGGAACTCTACCCAAAAGTTTGCTAACCACAGTCCGAACGGCATCGAAAGAAGATTTACGATTTCGTCCGGAACGAAAACAAAATGTTAGCGATATCTTGAAAATTATTGATTTATCCTTAAATCCAGAAGAGCGCGTTTTTATTAAGTTTCCGACTATCGTTCTTTATTCTCCGATTCCCTATCTTCCACAAATTATAGGGATTGCAACGGCAAGATTTTTCCAACTGTCTCCTCTGGCGATGATGTATGTCGGACGATTCTTTAATTTACTATTTTGGCTAGTTGTTGGATATAGTAGTATCCGCCTATCACCAATCTTTAAATGGGGATTTGTGGGGTTACTGTTAATGCCAATGTCTATCTTTCAATCCGCATCGCTCTCGGCAGATGTATTTGCGATCGGGATTTCTTTTCTCTGGCTGGCTTTTTGTTTGTACTGTGCGTTTGTCCCCGAAACACTAAGCTGGAAATTAAAAATACCGTTATTTATCTTGCCCCTTTCGATCGCCCTCACGAAACAAGCTTATCTTCCCTTAGTCTTTTTATATTGGCTGATTCCCCACTCGAAATTGGGTAATCTTCAAAAATATATCGTAATTTTTATTTCTATATTATCGACTTGCATCATTTTTAGCTTGACTTGGTATAAATTTGCGAGTCAGGTGTACGTTCCGTTATTTGATGATGTCTCTCTTGCCGGACAGTTATCATTCTTAAGCAAAAATCCGTTTTATCTCTTGCAAGTTATTGCTAATAGCATTGCTACATTTGGTAGTTCTTATATTGAAGAATTTGTCGGAAAGCTGGGATGGCTGGATACTCGCTTACCTATGCCAGCGATTATTTCCTACCCATTTTTTATCATGTTTTTAGCAATGGGAAGTGGCGATCGCCCGTTTTCTCTTTCCTGGAGACAAAAAATTATCTCTGCGGCGATCTCCATCGCCAATTTTTGCTTAATTATCACCTTATTCTACTTAACCTTAACCCCGGTGGGTGCCGATAAGGTGATTTATATTCAAGGTCGATATTTAATTCCCCTTTCACCATTATTATTTCTGTGCTTAACCAATTCTCAATTCAATTGGATGGGAAGAAAACTAAAAATCTATGCAATTGCTTACCTCTTAGTCATCGAAATAATATTGATAATTTCTTTAACGAATCGCTATTATTTTTAATTAAATCTTTAAGTTTTGAAAAAAATAAAGTGATATAATACCGCAAGTTTAGCCTATGCGAAATTGATTCATGAAAGTTATTCCCACAGAAATTCCCGACGTGGTGATTATTGAGCCTCAAGTATTTGGAGACGATCGGGGATTTTTCTATGAAAGCTTCAATCAAAAAGTCTTTACAGAAAAAACTGGCGTTACGGAAACTTTCGTTCAAGATAATCACTCGAAATCCGTGCGTGGCGTATTGAGAGGATTGCACTATCAAATTCAACAAGCCCAGGGTAAACTCGTGCGCGCTTGCGAGGGGGAAGTCTTCGATGTGGCCGTTGATATTCGCAAAAGCTCACCCTATTTCGGGCAGTGGGTTGGATGTTTGCTCAGTGCCGAAAATAAGCGGCAATTTTGGGTTCCTGCTGGATTTGCCCACGGCTTCGTCGTCCTTTCAGAAACGGCAGAATTTCTCTACAAAACCACCGATTACTACGCCAAAGAACACGAACGGGCAATCGCCTGGAACGATCCGGATTTAGCCATCGATTGGCATCTTAATGGAATCGAACCGATGCTCTCGGCAAAAGATAAAGCTGCCTCATCTTTTAAAGATGCCGAAGTCTTTGCCTAGCCCAGAAAACATTCGCCAAATAATTTCATGAGTCGCATATTAATTACCGGCATTAACGGTCAGTTAGGTCACGAGTTACAGCAGGTTTTATCCCCCGACGAAACCCTCGACATTATCGGTTTGGGGCGCGATCGCCTCGATTTAAGCCAATCTGACGGGATTCGCGAGGCGATCGCCGAAATGAAGCCCGATGTCGTCGTCAACTGCGCCGCCTACACCGCTGTGGACAAAGCCGAAAGCGAAACCGAACTCGCCCATCAAATCAACGGCATCGCCCCTGGTGTCCTCGCCGAAGAAACCCACAAACTCGGGGCAACCCTCATCCACATCTCCACGGACTACGTCTTTGACGGCACCCAAAGCCATCCTTACCTCGAAACCGACCCAACCCAACCCATCGGGGCCTACGGACAGTCGAAACTCGCCGGAGAGGAAGCCGTCCGCGGGGCCACACCCCAACACGTCATTCTGCGGACTGCCTGGGTCTATGGTGCGGGGGGAACTGGGAACTTCGCCAAAACCATGCTCAGACTGGGGGGCGATCGTCCGGAACTGCGGGTGGTCGCCGACCAAATCGGGACCCCTAGCTGGACGGGAGATATCGCCCGCGCCATTGCCGGTGTTATCGCCCAACATCGGGATGTGTCCGGAACCTACCACTTTACCAATAGCGGCGCGGCCAGTTGGTACGATTTCGCCGTGGCGATTTTCGAGGAAGCCAAACCCCTCGGCTTCCCGGTGAAACTCGATCGGGTGCTTCCCATCACCACCGCTGACTATCCCACTCCCGCCAAGCGTCCGGCTTACTCCGTCCTCGCCACCCAAAAAATTGCCGAAGTTTTGGGCGCGCCACCTCCCCATTGGCGATCGGGATTGCGGCAGATGTTGGCAGATTTGAAATCTCGGATGTAATTGATGTTTCGAGAGGGTTCGCGCCGGCGCGACCCTTTCAATCTATTTTGGACTTCAGTTCGTCGGTCGATCGCTGAATGCTTCAAGCCTCAACCGTCATGCATTGAAGCGATCGATGAAAGCTCGTACCGCTATAAGTGCAGGGGACGCGAGGAAATTTTATTGGGGACGGAAAGTACTATAGGGGTCAACGGCCGTATAGCCTTCTCCCTCACCAGATGCTACGCAAACGGCATGGCTGCGCTAAAGCCCCTACAAGATTTACAAAGACTCAAACTGAATCTAAATCATCCTAATTGCTTTGCGCGCGAGCTATATCAGTTGTACAGACCGTTCGAGTACAAACCCAGTACCTCTGTCCCTTACCTAAAGAAGTGCGGGAGGCTGAAAGCTCCCGTGTTAAAACCTGGAGATGAAAGCGACGCGAGCGGTTTTAACCGCATTGAAAAGTGTCACAGGACAAACAAAGAGCCTAGGGCGTGTCATCAGTTAAATCTAGAAGCTTTTCAGGGTAGGCATTTTAAGGAGAGCGAACCCAAATCCCTCTGAAAGCTAAAACCCATGCCTAGTCGGGGATGTACGGCTAACGGATGACAGACCCTAGTATAATGTAGGTGCGTCATAAATCAAGCAGGGTATAGCCAAATGGCTGCTAGCCGCATGTCAGCGGGATAAAAAAGAGGCGTGAACCTGACCTTGTATCCGGGCAGTGGAGGGGTAGCGAAAACCCGCCTAAAACATAGCTAGAACGCATAACAGCGTCAAACCTAAAACGCGCGCGATACGTACAGTACCGTAGGGCATACGGGAACTGGGAGAGTAATCTCTAAAACGCTTGAGGAGACAAGCCCCTCTGGTGCAAACACTTTTCTGCAAGAGAAGGGTTAGTAGTAAGGGTTGTCGTAGAACCAAGAATCCCCCATATTTTAAGTGGGGGAGTGTCAAAAAGACCCGTGACGCATCACGACATTGCCCCCACTGATGATGACACCGATTCGGGCATTGGGAGAACTCACAATTTTTGAGAGTAACGCAGCCGTTCCTAAGGCTCCGGTGGGTTCGACGACGATTTTCATCCGTTCCCACAGAAACAACATTGCTTCTTCAATCGCCGCTTCAGGCACGGTGACCATATCGGCAACGTAGTGGAGGATGAGGGGAAATGTAATCGTTCCCAAATAGGGGGTACGCGCTCCATCGGCGATCGTTTTGGGGTTATCGATGCGATGCAGAACTTGGGTGTGGAACGATCGCGTCGCATCGTCTGCGTGTTGTGGTTCTACCCCAATCGTGCGACAGTTGGGAGATAGAGCATTCGCCGAGATCGCACATCCGGAGAGCAACCCGCCTCCGCCGCAACAAACCAGGAGTAAATCAAGTTCCCCCACATCTTCGATCAGCTCTTTTGCGGTCGTTCCCTGACCGGCGATGACGTGGGGATGGTTATAGGGGGGTATAAGCGTCAAATTGCGCTCTCGGGCAATTTCACCTCCCAGGGTTTCTCTGATGGCCCGCGCGCGATCGTAGAGAATCACTTCGGCCCCGTAACCCCGCGTGGCGTCAATTTTCACCTGGGGGGCATCTTCGGGCATGATAATGGTGGTGGGAATTCCCAAAAGTTGACCGGCCCGGGCGATGGCTTGGGCGTGGTTACCGGAAGAATAGGTCAGGACTCCCCGCTTTTGACATTCGGGGGAAAGTTGCGATAAGGCATTGTACGCTCCCCGAAACTTAAACGAACCCACCCGTTGGAAATTTTCACATTTGAAGTAGACCTGGCTACCGGTGATGCGATCGAGTGTCGTTGAGGTAAGGACGGGGGTTCGATGGGCGACTCCCGACAATCGCAAAGCCGCTGCTTCGATATCGCCATACTCAACGGCGAGGTGGGTGCGATCGAAATCGATCTCGGGAATCGGATATGCGGTACTCATTTAAGTCATCTCAAATTTGATTAAACCCCCGAATCTCTACCATCGGGGAAAATCGTCTCATCCCAATTCACATTTTCTAGGTTTGCCTGGTGTAGGTTCGTTCCGCGCAGATTCGTCCGACTCAAGTTGGCGTTTCTGAGATTGGCTTTGGTCAGATTAACCCAGCGACAGTAAGCTTCAAAAAGATTCGCCTCGCTCAAATCGGCTCGAAACAAATACGCCCCGTTCAAATATGCTTGGGTCAGGTTTGCTCGATTGAAGTTAGCTCGGGGAAGGTAGGCTTCGACGAGGTCGGCACGGTAGAGATTCGCCCCGTTCAAGTTGGCATCGATGGCGTGAGTCGAGCGGAGATTGGCTTCGCTGAGGTTGCTGCGATCGAGCTGCACGCCGCACAGATCGGCATTTTGAAGGTTCGCCGCTCGCAAATTGGTACCGATGAGGTTCGCATCACACAGATCGGCATCTTGAAGATCGACCCCTCTCAAATCCGTACCGATGAGATTCGCCCCGTGCAAATCGATTCCCCGCAGATCGACATCTACCAGAGTTGTCACGCTCAAATCCGGTTGAATCTCCGGGTAGCGCGTTCTCCAAGCCGCCCATCGATCGACTCCTTGTTTGAGTTGGGCGAGATGTTCGACATTGACCATTGAAATATTTGCGAGATTGGGGTGAGCGAGATGCGATCGGGAGGCACAGTGGTTGCCTCGACCCTTATCTTATCGGTCAAGATGCCAAGACAAAACCCCCGATCGCTCCTTTTTCATCCTCTCTGATTCCTGGTTGCCAAACAACTTACGCAACCGAGGGTAGGGTATGCTCTGCGAGCACCGCTTGATAATATTGACGCAATTGTGCCGTCGCGGCCGTCCAGCCCCAGCGTTCTGCTTCTTGACGGGCGTTCTGACGCAGGGTTTCGCGGGTCTCTCCCCCCGCTAGCAGGCGCTGGGTGGCTTCGATCGCCCCATGGGGAGATTCGGGATCGAAAAGATAGCCGTTGACCCCATCCTCGACGATATCGGTAATACCGCCAGTCCCCGCTGCAACCACCGGACACCCGGCAGCCATGGCTTCGAGAAGTACCAGTCCGAGGGTTTCCGTACGGGAGGGGAAGAGGAAGGCATCGGCTGAGGCAAAGGCAGAGGCGAGTTCGAGACCCTGGAGATAGCCGACGAAATGGGTGGGGGTACCGGCAAAATGCTCTTCTAGTGCTTGGCGGTGGGGACCATCTCCCACCAAAGCGAGGCGGGCGTTGGGAATGGCTTCGAGGACGGGTCGAATTTGTTCGATTTCCTTTTCTGGGGATAAACGACCGACGTACAGCAACAAAGGTGCGTCGGTATGACCCAGGGAGAGGCGCGATCGCATCTTCTGACTGACCAAGTGCGGTTGGAACATCTCCGTATCTACCCCCCGCTGCCACAAGTCAGTCCGCTCGATGCCGTGGTCTGTCAGTTCTTTGACCATTGCCGTGGAGGTGCAAAGGTTGAGTTGGGCTTGATTGTGGATCGATCGCAGCAAACCCCACAAGACCTCCTCAAACATTCCTAATCCATAATGCTGGAGGTATTGAGGCAAATGAGTGTGGTAGGAGGCGATTAACGGCAGTTTGAGAGCATTGGCGTAGTAGAGTCCCCCCAAACCCAACATCGCAGGATTGACGATGTGAATCAAATCCGGTTGAAAATCTTCTAGTACCGGGCGCAAGGTCGGACGCGGTACCGCTAGCTTCAGTTCCGGATAGAGGGGGAGGGGAAAGCCCGAAACACCGTGTACTTTTGCGCCTTTGTATTCAGTAATGCCACCTTCGGGGGCAATGACTAAAACGCGATCTCCTGCCCGTTGTAACTGCTCGACGGTGTGGCGGAGGCGGGTAACGATACCATCAACTTTGGGCAAAAAGGTTTCTGTAAATAAGGCGATACGCATAGATGTTTTCTGTCGGGGATCGATACGATCGATAGATTAAAGGGTAAGGTGACGAACTTTCATGTCACAATATCATGTTTGGGACGTAGAGAATCAAAAATTAGCGACCGGAAACCTCGCTCCCTCGATCCTTATCCTTCCCTTTACCTATGCTTAATTTGCGATCGGATCGAACTCCCAGATTGGGGCAAATTCGATGTCAGCATTCAGCGATCGGTCGTCAGCTTTGAGCTCGGATTCGATCGCTGAGAAAGCTTTGACGATGTGGAACTTTGACGATTTGAAATTTTAGGGGCAGGGCTCGAACCTGCGTCCAGCCGGTCCAAGAGCCGACCGCTCTACCACTGAGCTACCCTACATGCTATTTTAGCGTATCGTTTTGACCTTGCAATCGTTGATGGTGCTCTTGCAACGCGATCTGATGAATGTCACCGCTCTTGGAGATCGCAGGTTTAGTTGTTTGACCCGAAAAGTAACCCGACTCTCGCAAAACTTTAGCCAGCATCGGATTGGCCACGGAAACACCATGGACTAATTCCGGGGTGGGTGTAAACGCAACGGGTTGTCCTGACGGACGAGGAACCGTCCATCCTTTTTGAGCGGGATCGACATCGTGTTGCCAGCACGCCAATTCGATGGTTTCCAGATTACAGGATGCTTTACCCGCTAAAACTTCCCAAGGCAATGGCAGTTCGTTCCAAACCGCTGTATCGGGGTCGAGTTTGCTCCCGGAACGATAATGCCATGCCACCACATCCGCAGCCATCAGACGCAGCACTTTCCCAAAACAAATAGTCTGAAGGACGTCCTCCGTTCCCATGGCATAAAGTAAGGAAATCCAGTTATTTCTGGCTTTATTCCAAGCACTGGCGGTGTTATTCCAAGTACTCGAATCGTTGCCGCGACAGACGACCATTGTCGATCGATTAATGTCAGAGTCCTCCCAAACTTCGCCGAGGAGTTGACCGATTTCTTCGAGAATTCCGAACCACTGTCCGAGGAGTTTTCCTTTCTGAAAATTACTCAAGTGGGCTAAAACCTCTTGGGTAGGATAAACATGAGCGATCGCCCACCAATTTGTTTTTTTCCGATGCCGACAGCGTTGGAATAAGAAATCGGCAATTTCATCGTAGGGACACTGCTGACCGTAAATGGTAAACTCACTTCGCCGGTTCGCTCGGGCGACGTAGTAGGCAATAAAACAAGCCGCGTTCGGATCTTTGGAAAAATTCTCCCGCGACAGGGTATGGGCGAGTCCCGACTTGCCAATTTTTGTAAACTTTAGTTTTTTTAACTCGCGAACGAGCTTCTCGAGCTTGGCTTCCATCCGAGTGAGATGGCGGAAAAGCTTGTTGTAACGGCGTTTGGAAATATCCATTCCCAATTCGTGCCGCGCCTGACGATTTAAGCGATCGGTTTTAAAATCGTTGCCACCGAAGGATTTGTGAATTTCTTGACTGATGTGACGGATAAACTTTTCCACCGCTTCGGGGCGATCGCAGGTTTGCTCATCTAGAGAATATGCAGTGGTGAAGAGTTCCGTCGCCTTATTAACTTGACGTTGCAAACCAACAGGGGCAGAAAAATCTTCCAACATTGAGGTGTAATGGTAGACATGTTGCCTCAAAGAACCTTTTGCAGCTTTTTGTAAAGTGGCTTGCTCGGTCTCGTTAAACTTGTTCTTGAATTGTTCGAGGATCGCATCGGCAACATCTTCAGGTCGCTTGCGTTCGTTGAGAGAGCAGTACAGCCAGTTGATGCGATCGCTTTTAGTCATCTCATTTACCTCTTTTAGCTCCAAAAAAACCGAGCCAACCCTTCGCCCACGATCGTATCGCAACCGCCAGAGAGATCGGGAGGTTGAAACTGGGGGGGCAGGGGTAGCAGTACGGTTCCGTCAGGCTTTGGGTATTAGAAGCGATCGAAAACTTTCAAAGTCCCCGTCACTCACCTGGTAACTGCTATATGATAGGTATTTTGAAAATGGGGAAGCAATCGTGAAAGCTGTGGTGTTGCTATCTGGAGGACTCGATTCCTCAACGGTACTGTATCAAGCCGCATCTGAGGGCGACGAGTGTTACGCTCTTTCTTTCGATTACCAACAGCGACACCGACGGGAACTCGATGCGGCCCATGCGATCGCCCAATCGGCTGGAGTTGTCGAACACCAAGTCGTGAATTTCGATCTGACTCGCTGGGGCGGTTCTGCTCTCACCGATAATGCATTAGAGATTCCGAGCGATCGCACCCTGAGCGAAATGTCCGATCGCATCCCCATTACCTACGTTCCCGCCCGAAACACCATCTTTCTCAGTTTTGCCCTCGCCTATGCCGAAGCCATCGACGCACGGCGGGTTTATATCGGCGTCAATGCCCTGGACTACTCGGGCTATCCCGACTGCCGTCCGGACTACATCGCGGCAATGCAGGACGTGTTCCGCCTGGGGACAAAACAGGGAAGAGAGGGAGAAGAAATTGCGATCGTCAGCCCCCTCATCGATCTCAAAAAAACAGAAATTATCCAATTGGGGAACGAGCTAGGGGTTCCTTGGGAGAAAACTTGGTCTTGTTACGCCGGAGAAGAACTCGCCTGCGGGGTGTGCGATTCCTGTCTGTTGCGGCTAGCAGCGTTTGCCGAGTTGGGACTCAAAGATCCGATCGCCTATCGCTAAGATCGAGTTGGGTGGAGTATACAGACGGTCTTGTTTGACTGGAGTTTAGACAAATCGATGAGTGGGGCACTGTGAATCCGGCCGGTTCTTTTAGGTAGGGTTGAGCATGGGCATCTGGTGGGAAAATTTGGAGTTAACCGCTCACTCGTGTCTTAGAGCGGGGTCGCGAGTCGCTCTTTTTCACTGTGGGAAATCGTGGACGAGGGGTTCTCCCTCGACCTGTAGGCCACCCAGGAGATTTTCCTCGGAGTTTGGGCAGCAGTGCTGGTGTGCGTCGGTTGACCAAAATGGAAGCGAAGGCGTTAGCTACCCGTCCTGGGCAATAATACGATCTCACCGAACATCCAGTCATTTTTGAGATGAACTCTTCTCAACATTTCTACCAGTGGCGCACGCCCCCTCGAACCCACTCAACACTACTCGTCGAGATACTTTACTTTCGCGGAAGTTCGAGCACTTTCAAGCCGTCCTCCGAGCTAGGTAATTATTTCTGCCGCGCTGCACTAGAGCCGATCGAGTAAAGGTGCCGCTTGTAAAAGAGTTTGAGTATAAGAATGTTGAGGTGTATTAAAAATATCAAAAGTGTTTCCCATTTCCACAATTTTTCCGCAATTCATCACCGCAATTCGATCGCAGAAAAAACGTGCCACCCACAAATCGTGGGTAATAAACAAATAGGTGAGGTTAAACTCCTGTTTGAGCGCTAACATCAAGTCGAGAATTTGCGTTTGCACGTTGGCATCGAGCATACTCACCGGTTCGTCGCAAATCACCAACTGAGGACGAGTAATCAGCGATCGGGCGATCGCCACCCGTTGCTGCTGTCCCCCGGAAAGTTGGGCTGGGTAGCGCTGGTAAAAGTCTTCCACGGGAGTTAATCCGACTCGCGCGAGCATTTCTTCAACTTGGGTTTTCGCCGCCGTTGCCGTGGCCAAGTTATGAACGAACAGGGGATCGGCAATATTCTGTCCCACCGTCATCATCGGATTCAAACAGGCGTGGGGGTCTTGAAATACCATCTGCATTTGCCGCCGTTCCCGGCGAATTTCTCGGGGCGATCGCCCAGTTAGATTTTCCCCTAAAAATTCCACCGTTCCCCCCGTGGGACGCAAGAGTTGCAGGATCGTACGCGAAAGGGTACTTTTGCCGCATCCCGACTCTCCCACCAATCCCAACGTTTCGCCGGGGTAGAGTTCCAGCGACACCCCATCCACCGCTCGAATCGACCGATCTTCCTGGGAAAATAAGCGTTCGATGGGGTTGGACTCGATCGTGAAATGCTGTTGCAAATCTTGAGTTCGCAGCAAGGGGGCAGCCGTTGGGGATGGTTGGGGTATCGAGTTCTCGCTGGCCGCTTGGAGGTGTAGCGCGGCTTCTAAGAGGGATTGGGTGTATTCGTGTTGGGGATGCTTGAGAACCGCTTCCACCGGTCCGGTTTCCACCACTTTTCCACCATACATCACCGCAATCCGATCGCAATATTCCCCCACCATCGCCAAATCGTGGGAAATCAGCAACAGTGCCAAATCTCGATCGCGACACAGCCGCGTCAACTCCTGCAAAATTTGCGCCGAGACCGTCACATCCAAACTCGTCGTCGGTTCGTCGGCAACAATTAATTTCGGATCGACAAGTAACGCCAGGGCGATTGCCACTCGTTGCCGCATCCCGCCGCTAAACTCGTGAGGATATTGCGTCCAGCGATTGGCGGGAATATTGACGGCTTCTAAAGTTTCGATCGCCTTTTGTTTGGCTTGTTTGCGGGTCAGTTGCGGTTGGTGGGCTTGTAGGGTTTCGATACAATGTTCCCCGATCGTCATCAGCGGATCGAGTCGCGTCATCGGATCTTGAAAAATCAGCGCCACCACCTCCCCCCGAAACTTTCGCAACTGGGTCGGATTCAAGTCAAACACCGACTCTCCGCGAAACGTCACCCGCCCTTCCACTTGCGTCGATTCCGGCAGCAACCGCATCGCCGCCCGCCCCAGGGTAGATTTGCCGCATCCGGACTCTCCCACCAATCCCAGTCGTTCCCCCGGTTCCAGCCGCAGGGAGACCCCATCGACTGCCCGATCGCTCGCACCGGGATAGGTAATTCGCAAATTCTCGATGTCAAAGAGCGGATATTGGAAAGGATTGGAGTCGTTTTGTGTCACTGTTTTTTATCAATTACCCGGTTGGGGCGAAGCCATTGAGGAATACCCCATCGCAAAGATTGTACCAATCCAAATACGCAGGTCTTCGATCGCGATCGGGTATTTCTCAAAAAGGGCAAGAGTGCCATTCGACAATGGGTCAGTTGCAACGTTCTTTCTCCTCTCCCATTTCCCCCCCTGCTCCCCTTTCTCCCCCTGCTCTCCTTATGGCGGCACTACTCCGCTTTATTAAATTGTTGCATCAAATAAGCCACGCCAAAATCCCCGTTTGGATGAGCTTTGAGGGCATCGGCTAAGTCAAAAATCTTCTGGGCGAGGTCGGAACCCAGTTTATCGATCGTGGCTTCTCGCTGTCGATCGCTTTGTTGTCGTTCTCGGACGAGCGCCTGCCATTCCCCGGAGAAGAGTGCGTCGAGTCGGGTATGCAACCCCAGCATTTGCAACGCTTCCCATTCTCCCCGATCGCACCAAATCCCACCGCACTTACCGCAACGTTCGACAAAAAACGGCTTTTGCGTCATCACTTTGGCGCGGGTGAGATAGTGCCCGCATTCGGGACACAGTGCGGCTTTAAGGTCTTCGGCCGCTGGCTCGAATTCCAGTGTCGTCAACCGTTGTGCCACTGAGGCAGAATCCGAGGCGGCTGGTGCTTGATTTTCCAGCCAAGCTTGATAGTCGGCTTCACCGATCCACTGCCCTTCGGTGGTGGGACAGTACTTAACCGCCAGACCTCCATCGAGGGTGCGATCGACTAAGGTTGAATTTTTATCTTTGGGACATCTCACAATTGATCTTCAGCTCCTTACCCCGACGGATAAAACGATGTGGGAACGGCATCCCCGTTCGCGAGCGATGGTGCCCATTGACCGGCAAACTGCCATCGGTCCGATCGCTTACTCGCCGGAAACACCCAATAGCACATCACAGTAGCGTACCAGAGTCGAGAGCCGATCGCGCAACTGCCTTTTTCGCTGCTCTACAGTCGCCGCCTGCCGGGCCGATCCCAAAAACATCGCATCGGTCGCCAGCAGCCGCAGTTGCTTGTGCAATTCTGTATTGTAGGACTGAGTGCGAGTCAAGTCAGCCCTGTCGAGTTGGGCAAAGGGCAACGATAGAACTTGTTGGTTAAAGAAACTTTGCAGTTGGGTAATTTCCGTCTTCAGTTCCCCTCCTGCCATCCCATTGGCTTCCACCGATGTGGATAGTTGAGTCAAGGTTTGTTTGAGTTGAGTGTAGCGTTCTTGAAAATCTGCTGGTAGCATCGCGTTCGGTTCTCCTTATCCCCACGCCTGAAAACAACTTGATACAATTGAAGCTAGGAGCAACCGATAAGTCTAGTCCAGACCTGTAAAACAAAAGACGTTTATATGTTCGCGATCTTAGCAACAATCGATCTTCCGAGTGTAAATCCGTATTTGGCTGCATTGCCCCTCGATGCCCTCTTCTCCACTCAGGGAATCATGGTGATGCTGCTGGCAGCTTATGGTGTGGCGATGTGGATGTTTTTAACCAGTGCCCCCAAAGTCTATACGGTGATGGTATCGGATTTGGAAGTCGCGCGGCAGTTGTATGAAGGGATGTTCGAACTCCCAGCGGCCGAGGTTCCCCTGCATTATTATTACAATTACGAGCAAACTCTGGGTTCGACGGGCATCGATCCGCTTTACATGTCCGCCGATTTAAGTGCCACAGCCCCGAGAGCAAACGATATTCCCGAAGGTCTGTGGTATCAGCTTAAAAAGAATACTCAACTGCATATTATTTCCGGCGCGAGTACGGGAAGCAACGATCGCAACCGTCACGTTTGTTTCGATCGCGAATGTCTCGAAGAAGTGTTGATGCGGGCGCAAATCCAAGGCACGAAATACAAGATTCGCCGGGACAAACCGTTAAACTTTTTACTCAAAGATTTGCAGGGACGGACGATCGAAATGTCTGAAGTCTCTAACTAGATTCGTTAGCTCGATCGATTTTTCAAGGAACCCTTATTTTGATGAAATAGGGGTTTCTTTTTGTCTGTTGCGAGCCGCTCGTAATGGGATATGGGTACTTTATAGCTAAGCGCAGGGTGCTTAAGACATTCAATATGGTACGAAGATACCGTAGGGGTCAACGGCCGTTGACCCCTACAGTCTTTGCGTTACTAAATCGACTGTCCTAAGTCCTCCGTGCTTGGCTATATCTAATAATAGACCTCTGGTGAAAATAAAAATTGATGGCAATTTGCATCTTGAAATCATCAATTCTTACCCCTGTTCCCTGTTACCCATTCCCCATTCCCTATTCCGGTGTTCCCCACCTTCACCGGATACAACAATCCCGCACCTGACGTTAAAAACAGTAAACCCGATCGCCCTAAACTCAAGGCGATCGGGTGGTTGAGAGAGCGAGGCTTGTTTGCAGAGATCGGCTTAGTGCCGATCGCAGACTCTAGGTTTTACACTAGGTCGATCGCACCACTATAGGTCGCGGCTTCGAATTCATCGAGGTCGATGGTCTGATTGAGAATGTTAAAGCCTTGATTCACCGAGCCAAGTTTAAAGGTATCCTCAAAAGCACTAAACTTCACTTTGTCCTTGAAGAAACCGGCATTAATGTCGGCGCGACCTTTGAGTAAACCGAGATCCAAGGTCAAATCGCCAACGAGAAGATCCATTTTCGTGTTCAGTTCGGGATTGACCAAGGCAAAATCGATATAGTAATCTAATTTGCCATTCCTGTTGCCATCGCTACCAACCTGGACATCAGCGAATTGACCGGTTAACTCATCGAAGCTGCCCGTCCCGTGTCGGGTATATCCCCCCGATCCGTTTTCAACATAGAGCGTTCCGGTAATATCATCAAAGGTTAGTTCGTATTTCGCTTTCAGATTAATCTCGCCGCCGAGTCCTAAATCTAAGAGATTCCAGGCGACTTTGGACGAACCAAATTTTTTCTCGTCTTGCCAGTACTTAGCAATTTTATGGAGAGTTGGATTGGCCGTTTTCTTAAAGAGATAAACCAAGGTATCGTCGATCAACAAATTGGTTTCGACGAGGGTCGAGGTTTTGGTACCCGAAATCGAGTATCCACTCGATGCCGCTCCCTCCACATCCAAGTTGGGTGACTTGAATTTAAAATCGGCAAAGTTAAAATCTTCGTAGTCCTTGGGTTCGAGGTCGTTAGCTTTCGCATCTCCCAACTCTTTAGCCTTGTTTGGGTCTTCTATTGGGTCTTCTACCTTGTTTGGGTCTTTTACCTTGCCTGGATTGTCACTGACACCAAAAGTCTTACCCAACTCTAAGGTTCGGGAATCAAAGGTTTGATTCGTCGAGAAATTGATGTCCGTTCCTAGAAAATCAGCCAGGTCGATCTCAGCTTTGCCAACGCCGTAATCGACCTCAATGCCTCCCCCGAGATAAAACTCGAAATCCAAATCTAGACCGGCTTTCACGTAGGGGGTGGTTGTGTTGAATGTTGCATCTGGATTGAGTTGGACGGCTGCCCCAAGATCGATCGTCTCTCCCACGGAGGCTTGCTCGGGAACATCCACTAACAAATTGAAGGGCAGATCGGCGGTAATCGTACCGGGTTCCAATTCAAAACCCGCCTCGAAACCAAAGTCAAATGCAGCGCCGCCGAAGACTTTCACCGGTCCCACTTTGGTGGATTTCGTGAAGTCTTCGCTGAACCCTCCTAAATCGAAATTTTTAGAAATGGACGGAATGTTCCAAAGATTCTGGGACTCGAGTTTAAACTCAAGGGTTCCATCGCTGGGGGGATTGGCAAAGAACAAAACCCGACCGTTGCCATTACCCGTTCCAACAGCCAAATCTAGATAGCCATCGTTATTGATGTCCCCAAATGCCGGGGTCGATTCGTCACCAATATCGACGAGTTCAAATGGATTATCGCCACCCGTCTGATGAACGAAGTTGCCCAAATTGGTACTGCCATTCCCTTTGTAGTAGCGGATTTTGCCATTGTCTACCCCCGTAACAATATCCAATTTCCCGTCGTAGTCGATATCGACCAAGGTGGGACTGGGACGACGATCGTAACTCCCGGTTCCTAATTCTTTCGTTGAGGTGGCTGAACTGTTAAAGGACCCATCGTTTTTTTGGTGATAAAGGTAAAGCTGACCGGGATCGCCAGTATTTTTCTTCTTGTTGTTGCGTCCTAGGAGGAGGTCGATGCGACCGTCTCCGTTCACATCGCCGAGGGCAGCCGTTGTTTTTTTGCCTTCTAGATCGATGTCGCTAAAGGGATTATTGGCATTGTTCTGTTCCCGGAAGGTGCCATTATTATTCTTGAAATAACGGATTTTATTGTCGTTACCCAAGACCATATCGAGATCGCCATCGCCATCCACATCGCCAAAGGCTGGGGAGGGATAGGACGAACCGACATTTGAGAGGCTAATGCTACCACCCGAGGTATTTTGGAGCGGTAATAAACCATTGGCGCTAGAGAACTTACCCTCGCCATCATTTTCGTAGACCCGGAGTGCCCCCGAACCGCTGTTAAAATGCACCCCGAAAACAGCGTCTAAGTCGCCATCTTTTGTTATTACCCCCCTCACTGGCATTGGTATTGGAAAAACGGGTGTTGTCGTTCCTGTGACCGATGCCGATGTCTCCATCATGGACGGGCAAAGTTGTAAATCCGGTGTCCACTTCACCCATTTTCTGGTTATTGACGTAGCCAGTGAGATTGCCATGATCGAAGACCAACACAACGTGGTAGGTGGTATCGGCATCGATGCCGTAATCGAGCCATTCTCCGGCATTATTTGCCCATGCACCGAGGTTGAGGCGATCGCCATCGAGGAAAATATTTAAACCGTTCGTGCTTCCTCCTT
>NZ_JBRJXU010000175.1:0-21525 GCF_057467645.1 Zarconia sp. | reverse complement strand
GGTAGCGTTTGGTCGGCTCCTAACTGTTGCGGTAGCGTTTGGTCGGCTCCTAACTGTTGCGGTAGCGTTTGGTCGGCTCCTAACTGTTGCGGTAGCGTTTGGTCGGCTCCTAACTGTTGCGGTAACGTTTGGGCGGCTCGATCGGGCGCATTCCCGTTTTCGGTGGGTTGCATCGGTGATATGGGGGTGGAATTTGCCCTCTTCTGTTCTCGAGATGGCCCTAACTGTTGCGGTAGCGTTTTAAGTTCCGATTGGGGTTCCGTTTTTGCCGCCACGTCTACCGTCACCACATCCGCTTCCCTGGCCTGTTTTTCGGCTTCTTCCGCCTCCGCTTGCATTTTTTCTTGCATGGTTGCCCAGCGTTCGGGGAAGCGTTTGCGAAAGGTTTGCGCCGCCCAATGCTTCGCCCAATCTTCATCCAACCCCATCAACAGGGCGCATTCTCGGAACTCCGCCTCCCCAATTTGAGGAAAGTCTGCCACCATTCGATTGCACAGCCATTGCAGGGTGAAGTTGCGTTTGGCTTTGCGTTGAAACCCCACCAACCGATACAACTGCGCCAAAATTTGCAAATCGCAATCGAGGGGAATCTGCCAAATTTCCGCCCGCGCGTCGTTTTCAAAATCTCGCGGCATCGGCGGTTCTCCCTCCCCTTCCCAGCGTTCCATCTCCATAGATTCGCCACAGTTGGGACAGGTATAGCGACACAACATCTTGTACTCTTGCGCTTCGGGACACCATTCGTAGCGATCGGGTTTTTGTTCGTGGGAGAGGGGTTTGAACACGTGGTGGCAGTCCGGACAGACCACGTTCCACCGCCCTGCCGACAAACTTACCGGTTCCAAACTCCAGGTTCTCGGCTGGGTGGGTGCGCCGTGAATCGCCCAATTTTCCGTATGGTCGATGACAACGGCGTATTCTTTCTCGGGATGAACGCGCAAACTGCGACCCACCATTTGCAACCAAAACACCAAGGATTGGGTTGGACGCACGCACTGCACCGCCTCGATACTGGGCAGATCGAACCCTTCGGAAAAGAGACCGCAATTGCTCAGAACGGTAATTTCTCCGGTGCGAAATCGCTCTAATGTCGCCCGGCGATCGCGATCTGGAGTTTCGCCATCGAGGTGTTCCGCCGGAATTCCCGCTTGGGTGTAAGCAGCGGCGATCGCCTTACTATGGTCGACATTCACCGCAAACACCACCGTTTGTTTCCCGGGGGCAAACTCGTGCCACGCATCGATTAAATCCCCCATGACGATCGAAGTATCCACCGCTTGGGCGAGTTGGCGGGGATTGTAGTCTCCGGCAGTAGTTTTCACCCCTTGGGTATTCACCGTTTGGGGGGCGGCAAACAGCTTAAAATTGGCAAGGAATCCCCGATCGATGAGGGTTTGCACCGAGGGTCCGATAATCAGGCGATCGTAAACGAATTTAAACCCCTGTCCGTCAATTCGCGCCGGAGTCGCCGTCACCCCCAGTACGTAAGCCTCTGGGTAGCGATCGAGTAGTTGTTGGTAGGTGTTTGCCGTAGAGTGGTGGGCTTCATCGACGATAATCAAGTCCGCCGGAGGCGATTCTCGATTCACCAACGATGCAACGCTGGCCACCTGAATCGCGCACTGCCGCTTCTCTTTATACCCCGCTTTAATGAGTCCCACCGGTTGCCCGGTGACATGTTCGAGTTTCTCCTGGGCTTGCAACAGCAGTTCTTCCCGATGGGCCAGCACCAACACCGATTTTTGCCGACGGGTAAACTGATGGGCGACACTAGTGAAGATGACGGTTTTGCCACCCCCCGTCGGCAATTGCGCCAGTACCCGCTTCACGCCGGGTTCCGACCACAGATGGAACACTTGCTCGATTAAGTCTTGCTGGTAGTCTCGCAGGGAGTATTTCATCGGCAATGGAGAACGGTCAACAACTTTAGATTGTAGATTTTAGATCGATCGCCGTTCGCGCCCTTTTCGTGGGGAATGGATTGATTCCTTTTTCATGTCTGGAGATTTCGAGTAACGAGACAGTCGGGGTTTGAGGATTTCTGACCTGTTTGGGGTAAATTATCCATTGTTTGACGTATTTTCCAAACCCCACACCTCATTTTCCGATGACCAACCCATCGATCGAAACTGAAATTATAGATGCTGAAGAACGCCTCAGACTCGGGATGCTCCGTTCCGATGTCGATACCCTCGACGAACTACTCGCCTCCAACCTGATTTTTACGAATCATCTCGGTCAAGTGCTCGGCAAACAAGACGATCTTACCGCCCATCGATCGGGAACGCTTGCAATCCGAGAGCTAATACCGTCCGAGCAACAGATTCAATACAGTGGAGAGGTGGCGATCGTTTCCATACGAATGCAATTATCGGGTTCTTACAACGGGGTCGAATCCAGTGGCGATTTTCGATTTACTCGGATTTGGCAGCGCTCTTCTGGCGGCACTTGGCAAGTGGCTGCCGCGCATTCAAGTCTCATCGCATCGGCATAAATTAGACTTTGGAATCGGCGATCGCCCTTCTCAAGTTCGTGAATCCAACTTAAATCTCAAGTCCCCCTTATCAAGGGGAGGCAGCGTCGCCAGAGGGGTTTCCCCAAGTAGAACGACTGCCGTGGATTTAGGGGGATCGTCCAGAACTCATCTATTCAACAAAATCTATCATATTAATAATGGATTTCGATCGAAACTTATTAATCTTAGACTTAGATGAAACTCTCATTCATTCAACGGAAACCGAATTAGAGTATTCTGCCGAATTTAAAGTCGATCGATATTACGTCTATCCACGACCCAATTTACAGCAGTTATTACAATTTTGCTTCGAGAATTTTCAGGTCGCCGTTTGGACGGCATCAACCAGAGATTATGCCCAACCCATTATCGATCTCATTTTTCCTAATACCCAAAATCTTGCCTTTCTTTGGTCGAACGCTCGATGTACGCTAAAATTCAACTGGCAAACCGGTGATTACGAGTTTTTCAAAGACTTGAAGAAAGTGAAAAAACGGGGATATCCTCTGGAAAAAATATTGTTCGTAGACGATCGCTCAGAAAATTTAGTCCGTCAGTATAGTAACTTAATTCAAGTGAAACCCTTTCTGGGCGATCGCAACGATATCGAACTCCAATTGCTGAGTTATTATTTATCGCGATTTGTGGAGGTTGAGAACGTCAGACCGATCGAAAAGAGAAATTGGCGCGATCGAATCCGAAAGGCGATCGGCTCAACTCACCAGACTCCAGTATAATCTGACTGGAATCGATGAGAAAAAAGATAGAAAACATGGAGATAAAAATCGATCGTCAACCCAGTCAATCCACACTCGATGAATTAGGAGTTTCCAGTTGGGCAATTTGGACGAAAGAAGTTTCCGAATTTCCCTGGACTTACGATGCCCGAGAAACCTGTTATTTCCTCGAAGGTGATGTCGTGGTTACTCCCGATGGTGGCGAACCGGTTGAAATGGGAAAAGGCAATTTAGTGACGTTTCCTGAAGGAATGTCTTGTACTTGGAAGATTCGCGCCGATGTGCGGAAACACTATCAGTTTGGATGAGTTTCGAGAGTTTTTGAGGGAATAATTCAGCTATCAGCTGTCAGTCGTTAGCTTATATAGCGCTTCGTCATCAGTTTATTGACACTAATCGAAGAAATCGGTTTTTTCCATTCCCCATTCCCCAACTTATCCGGATACAATCCATTGTTGTACGTGTGAGTTAACCAGAGATTGACTGGGCGAGAGTAAACTCAAATGGACGACAACCGTGTAGGGGCATACCTAGAATTGATTCAGGCACTGCTGAACTGCCCCAGTGGGGAAGAAGCGCAGATTCTGCAAGCCAACTCCGAACTGGTGGATGCCGGGTTGGTGGAGGTGATGGAACGGGTTGCTAAAAAGATGGCAGCAGACGAGAATCGGAATGCCGGTTGGTTGCGACAGTTAGCGGCGAAGATTGCCCGGATGCTGGGAATGGCGACATCGGCGACACCCCAGGAATATTGGCAGTTTTTGATGCAGGTGTTGCGAGCAACCGCAGAGAGTGACGGCAATCCAGAAGTCGTATATCCCCTGCTGCAAGCCAATTTGGATAAACTCGATGACGGGTTGACGCAAATTTTGCAAGCTTGGGTGACGCAGAAACTCTCAGAAGTCGAACCCCAACAGGCGCAATTCATTGCTGCTGATTTAGTGAACTTTGGCAACCTGATTCAGCAGTTTCCCTTCGGCAATACAGCTAGCAACATGGAAATGGCGATCGCCGCCTACGAAAAAGCCCTGGAAGTTTACACCCGCCAAGCCTTTTCCCAGGACTGGGCGATGACTCAGAACAACTTAGGCAATGCCTACAGCGACCGAATTCGGGGGGAGAGGGCCCAGAATTTGGAAGAGGCGATCGCCGCCTACGAAAAAGCCCTTCAAGTGCTCACCCGCCAAGCCTTTCCCGAGAACTGGGCGATGACTCAGAACAACTTAGGCAATGCCTACAAAAAGCGAATTTGGGGGGAGAGGACCCAGAATTTGGAAGAGGCGATCGCCGCCTACGAAAAAGCCCTTCAAGTGCTCACCCGCCAAGCCTTTCCCCAGAACTGGGCGATGACTCAGAATAACTTAGCTGCTGCCTACAGCAACCGAATTCGGGGGGAGAGAGCCCAGAATTTGGAAGAGGCGATCGCCGCCTACGAAAAAGCCCTGGAAGTTTACACCCGCCAAGCCTTTCCCGAGAACTGGGCGACGACTCAGAACAACTTAGGCAATGCCTACTGCGACCGAATTCGCGGGGAGAGGGCCCAGAATTTGGAAGAGGCGATCGCCGCCTACGAAAAAGCCCTGGAAGTTTACACCCGCCAAGCCTTTCCCCAGGACTGGGCGATGACTCAGAACAACTTAGGCAATACCTACAAAAATCGAATTCGGGGGGAGAGGGCCCAGAATTTGGAAGAGGCGATCGCCGCCTACGAAAAAGCCCTTCAAGTGCGCACCCACGAAGCCTTTCCCGAAAACCATACCGAAACCTTATTCAACCTGGGACTTATCTATCAAAAACAACAGCAATGGCAACAGGCGTACGACACCTTCTGCACTGCTATTGAGACGGTTGAATCCCTGCGAGAGGAGATTCTCTCGGGGGAGGAAAGCAAACAAAAATTCGCCGAAGAGTGGAATCCGCTTTACAGTCACCTCGTTGAAGCCTGTCTGAAACTGACCAAACTCATGGAAGCCCTAGAATACGCCGAACGCAGCAAAACCCGCAACCTCGTCGAACAAATCCTCCTGCGCGACTCCCACACCATTTTCCCCTCAGACGTTGCCAACGAACTCACCCGCCTTCGCGATGACATCGCCACCGCCCAATACCAAATCCAACAGGGCAATGTCGAAAACTACGCAGAATTGGCACAACGCCTCCAAGACTTGCGACAGCAGCGCAACCAATTACAGGATGAGTATCTTCGCGTTGGTTCCGGCTTCCAGTTCCACTCGTTTCAGGAAACTCTCGATAGCCACACCGTCGTCATTGAGTGGTATCTCACTGGTGAGACATGTCTTGCCTTCATCATCACCAAAGATACTGTCCCTGTCATCTGGCAGTCTACCCCCGACGACAAGAAAGCTTTGGTCAATTGGACCGCAACTTACCTGCAAACCTACACCGAACGCGATACCTGGCGCAATCAACTCACCGACGCACTGCAAAATCTCGCCCAAATCCTCCACCTCGACGAACTCCTCGCCCATCTCCCCCCTTTCTGCCAACGCCTCATCCTCATCCCCCACCGCTTCCTGCATCTGTTGCCTCTCCACGCCTTGCCCGTTTCCTCAGAAACCGCAGCCCGTTTTCTCGAACCGCATCCGACGGTAGGATATGCCGATGGATGTCCCAAAATCGAACCGCATTACTTACTCGATATTTTCCCCAAGGGTGTCAGCTACGCCCCCAGTTGCCAACTGCTGCAACAAGTACAAACGCGCCAGCGCCCGGATTTCGATACCCTCTTCGCCATCCAAACCCCCACCAGTGATTTGTACGAAAAAGATTTAGGTGCAGTGGAGGTGATTCAAAAACAGTTTGCCAACTCAGACATTCTCCAAAAAGAGAAAGCCACCAAATCGACACTGTTACCCGAAGACAAAGCAACGCAAACCCTTACTCAATACGAAAAACTGCAAACTGCCCACAGTCTCTTTTTCTTCGGTCACGGCTACTTCAACCCCAACTCACCCCTCGATTCTGGGTTGCAGCTTGCCGACGACAACCTCACCCTCGCCGAAATTATTCTCCACTTTCGTCTGGATAGCTGCCGCCTCGTTACTCTCTCCGCCTGCGAAACCGGATTGGTGGATTTCAACAACTCCAGCGATGAATATATCGGTTTACCCAATGGTTTTCTAATTGCTGGTAGTCGGGCAGTTCTCAGTAGCTTGTGGACAGTCCAAAGTTTATCTACCGCTTTGTTAGTGGTTCGCGTTTACCAAAACCTCAAATTGGGACAATCCCTAGCTGTGGCCCTCCAACAAGCCCAATCCTGGCTGCGAAATGCCACGAAAACTGACCTTGAAGCCTGGGGCAAGAAAACCTTACCCAATGCCAACCATCGACGTCAATTAAAGATATTCCTCAGACAACAAGAAACCGAAAAACCTTTTGCTTCCCCATACCATTGGGCAGCATTCTGTGCTGTCGGGGAATGATATTGCGATTAGCATTCAGCCGTCAGCCATCAGCCCTCAGAAGATGTAGGGTGGGCATTGGCAACGAATACTGAATCTCACTCAAAAAATGACTTACGCCCACCCGACGATGACAACCTGACGGACGAATCCATGAAAACGGACACCATTTTCTACAGCCTGTTTCAGGAATTTCCCCGCTTCTTCTTCGAACTCATCCACCGTTCTCCCGAGGAAGCCGCAGCTTATGAATTCACCTCCCGCGAAATCAAACAACTGGCATTTCGCATTGATGGTTTGTTTCTCCCCAAAACCGACGAACCGGATAAACCGTTCTACCTGGTGGAATTCACAAATCCGGGTGGGCGAAGCATTTGGATATTTAACGTTGGGTTGCACTCGGAAGAAATCGCCCAAATGCTTTGCCCCTACAGTTGTAACGACAATACAAACCCTCCCATCCCTGGCGCGTTGTCGTCCTCTATCCCAGTCGCCGCATCGAAGTCGAACAGCCGCAGCAATTCGAGGAACTCCTCAACTGTTCCCGCGTTCGGCGCATTTATTTAGACGAACTCGATACCGCAGCCGAACCCGCTTTAGGAGTCAAAGTTGTTAAACTAGTCATCGAGCCGGAAGAAACGGCAGGAGAACGGGCGCGACAGTTGATAACGCTCGCCCGACAGCAGCTTTTCGATGCTAACCTGCAACGGGATTTAATCAACCTTATCGAAACCATTATCGTCTATAAACTTCCCCAAAAAAGCCGCGAGGAAATTGCCGCGATGTTGAACTTAAGCGAACTCAAACAAACCCGTTTCTACCAAGAAGTGAAGCAAGAAGGTGTTGAAGAAGGACGCGAGGAAGGGCGAGAGGAAGGCGAACGACAAGCAAAATTAGACGCGATTCCGCGCATGATGACCTTTGGCTTAAACGCGGAGACGATCGCCCAACTCCTCGATCTTCCTCTGGAATTTGTCCGAAAAAATATGACTCAAATAGAGCGCCAATCTATGTCTTTCTCAGAACAAAATATCGATACCTTCATCGAAATATTAACCCAGCAACGATCGCTCTTTTCTCCCGAACAGTTGACTGAGTTAGAGCAGCTCATCGAACCATTAGACGATGATATCGACATCCTCTCAGAAGCCATTTCATCGTGGTCGGAGAATCACCCCGAAGTTGAAGAAGCCCAAGCTCAATTATTCGATAGCTTATCTTCCGAAATGGCTCCCGGAAGCAAGCAAGGAAAAGTTCCAAAATCAAAATCTAAGCTCAATAAAAAGACGCTCAGAAATGCGATCGAGCAAGGCTCAAAACCTGATGAATCTCAATCTTCCACGGATGATGCACCAAAACAAGAATAAATCTTTCGGGATAAATATTCTGTGTTTGTCCTAAATCAGAAGAGGGTATTCACGGGACTTCGATCGATCGAAAAATCATACTGGACAACCAGTTTATGAAGTTTAACAATCCCAAGCTGACACTGTTTGCCTTTCACTTACGCAATAATTTCTCGCAGGCACAACCTGTCGAAGACGCTAATTTTCTCTGGGAACAGTGTCAGCAGTTGGGAGAATCTCTGAAGATTCCTCGACTGGAATCTCTGGGCGATCGCCTCTATACTGAAAACAGCGAAATTGGAGTGAATCCCGACTCCTCAAAAAGTGAATATCTAGAATTACTAGCCTCAGAATCTCTACTCCACTTTTCAGCGATTCCCGATGGCAGCACGTTACAGCTACGAGGGGAAGTGTATCCCCTACAAATTCACGATTCTTATGCGGTTGATATCACCCTCCGCTTTCCCGAACCTCACATCGAACTGGCACAATTACAGTACCTCAATCCTCAAGGTTGCTTGCAGTTCGATCGCAGTTTCTCTTCCCTGGGACAAGCTCTCGTTTTTTTCGCCCAGCCTGATGGTAAGGTAGAGGATTTTAAAGCTTTGTCTGAAGATTGTATTGATTCTATTTTACCAGAAGCCGATCGCGATTTCTACAATTTATCGAGCCAGGGAAGATTTTTAGGAAGTCCGATTTTTGAATATCAACCCATTGATAATATATCGGCTGGATTTAATTCGATTTTCATTTGGTTTAACTGCACCGCCGAAACAGAAGCCTTAGAAGAGAAAGGAGAGTACTATCAACCGCTGATAAATTACTTATGCTGTCGCAGCAAAATCGACTACGTTTATAGCCAATCCCGGCAATGCGATCGAGACGCCCGATCGCTCTACCGAAAATTTGCTGCCGAACTGCAAGGATTACGTCAGTTACCGAGCGATCGACAACAGCGATTGCAGAAACTCAAAACCTTATTATCTAACCTTCCTCAAACCGCTTTAGAATATACGGATTTCTTGCAAGATTTAGAACTCCATCGAGTAGCAATAAAAACGAACGAAACCAATCTTAACTACGCCATCGAATCCCTACAAAAAGTCAGCTTACACGAAGACAATCTCGACTTCTGGAAAACGACGAATTCCGCCCCTCAATTCATCGCTCAAATTCAAACCGATCTCGCCTATCTCCAACCCAATCGAGGCTTATTCCAACAAGCGATCGACACCATTCGCGGGACAGTCGAAATCGATCGAACCGAACTCGATCGAGCCAGCATTGAAGCGGGCGAAAAACGCCAAAGACGCTTAGAACTTTTCATCACTGTTGTCAGTACCGGATTCGCCGTCAGTGGTGTTTCTTCCCAAGTGGCTCACGAACCCACTCTAGAAGTTCTCGGTCAACTGGTTCCCGATCGCCTTTGTCCCAATTTTCAACCGGAATCCTCCAATTATTTCTGCTCGATTTTTATGCCGATTTCCGCTCACTTATTGCTGGGAATCCTCGTGGCAATTCCCTTCGGCGTGCTGGTTTGGATGTTACAAACAAACCCCTTCGGCAAACTGATTCGGTAGCTCAAAAAAGGCTAATTGCCACAATCCTAATGACCCGAGCAGTCCGATCGAGCGCTACACTCTAGAAAGTTCCTAAAAAGCTCGTTTCCGTTCTCAATCGTGTCTCCCGACTCCATCGCCAACCCCCAAACCGAACTCGCCCAAGTCCGAGAACAAATTCGATCGGGCATCCGCAACGGCTTGCGTCCGGGACAGCAGGAAATGGCAGACTGGACGGGGGGCCCATTAGCAGTATCGGCCGTCCCCGGTTCCGGGAAATCTACGGGAATGGCAGCCGCCGCAGCCCTCGCCATCGCCCGCCACCAACTCCACGGCCGACGGCAACTGGTGGTGGTCACCTTCACCCGTTCTGCTGCGGCGAGTCTGAAAGCCAAAATCCGCGCCCGTCTCCAGGAACTCTCCCTTCCCCCCGGCGGATTCTGCGTCTACACCCTCCACGGCTTAGCCCTCCACATCGCCACCCGCCACCGGGAACTTTCAGGTATCCACGCCGATAATCTAACGATCGTCTCCCTCGATCGCAACCATCGTATGTTGCGGGCGGCCGTAGAACAGTGGATCGCCACCCACCCCCGCCTCTACCAAATGCTTCTAGTCGGCCAAGGCTTCGACGGGGAAGAAACCGAACGGTTGCGCCGCCAGTCGGTGTTGCGCACGGAAGTCCTCCCCACCCTCGCCCGGATCGCCGTTCGCGAAGCCAAGTCTTCGGGGTTGCAACCGGAGGATTTGCAGCGCATGGGGGAAACCGTCACCGACGATTACCCGATTCTCAGCATCGCCGCCGGACTCTACGAAAACTACCAAAATTTGCTGCGATCGCGCGAATCCATCGACTACGACGATACCATCTGGGCGGCCTTGCGGGTTCTGGAAAACGATCGGGTGCGTCAACTTTGGCAAACTCAAGTCTTCGGCGTATTTGAAGACGAAGCCCAGGACTCCTCCCCCCTGCAAGCCAAACTCCTAACCCTGCTGGCTGCCAATCCCGACCGTCCCGAAACCCTAGATTTGGTGCGCGTGGGCGATCCCAACCAAGCCATTAACTCCACCTTCACCCCCGCCGATCCCATCTATTTCCGCCAATTCTGCGGGGGATGCCAAACCCAGGGGCAACTCGCCACCATCGATCGCGCCGGCCGCAGTAGTCCGATTATTATGGAAGCGGCGAACTTCATGTTGGATTGGGTCAACGCCCAATGGCAAACCGGACGCTGGCGGGAGTCGAATGCAGTTCCCATCGAACCCCCCTTCCAAACCCAACACGTGCGTCCCGTCGAACCGGGCGATCCCCAGCCCAACGCCAATCCCGATCCCATCGGCGGCGGTTTGGAAATCTACACTCCACCCGATATCTATCGCACGATCGAATCGATCGGCAAACGAGCGATCGCCCTATTCGAGACCGATCCCAAAATCCAAGCGGCAGTACTAGTCCGTACCAACGAACAGGGACGAGTCGTCGCCACCGAGTTGGAACGACTGTACGGCGATCGCCTCAAAGCCTATGATGTGGGCAGCGGTCATCGGCGCACCCGCGTCCCCACGGAAATTCTATCGCTGCTGCAATTTATCGATCGCCCCCATTCTCCCGATTATCTCAAAGCCGCCCTCACCACCCTGGTCGATCGCAAACTGGTTCCCACTCAAGACTTAGATGCCCTCGCCAGTCTGCCGGAACAGTTTCTCTATCCAGGTCCCCTCGATCCCCAACCCGCCCCATCGGTGAAAGCAGCATCTCACCTATGTTGCAGTTTGCTGCGCGCCCGGATCGAACTTCCCTTATCCCACCTGATTGCGTTTTTAGGGCTGACGTTGCAGTACGATCGCGACGAACTCGCCACCGCCGAAAAAATTGGCGAACGGATCGCCCGAGATATCGCCACCTTGGGGGATACTTCCCTACCGGCAATGGTCAACATCTTGGCAGAAATCGTCACCTCCGAACGGTTTGAACCCATCGAAACGGAAGAAACCGAATCGGTCTATACCCGATCGAGTCAACTGACGATTATCACCATGCACAAAGCCAAGGGTTTAGACTGGGACTGCGTATTTATCCCCTTTCTCCACGAACGCCTCATCCCCGGGAACTTGCGCGTACTGCCCCAGTCCCAATTCCTCGGAGATTTCACCCTGGCAGAAGTGGCACGGGGGCAAATTCGCACCCTCGTGCGCCAGACGGCAATTGGAGAAATCGATTCCACAAGCGAGCGGGAAACCGAACCCAACCTACCTCCGGGGCAGCGCAGTTGGCAAATTGCCCGACAGCTCAAAATTGCCGAAGAGTTCCGCCTGCTGTACGTGGCGATGACGCGGGCAAAGCAACTGCTGTGGATGTCAGCGGCCCATCAAGCCCCCTTTACCTGGAACAAGCCAGAAAACTTAGAGGATGCCACCCCCTGCTCCGTGTTGACGGCCCTTCAGGGTCAGTTCGGTGCCTCCTGATGCCGATGAAACCGACACGGGGATCGCTGTAGAATTTTACCGGTAAAACCGCACAAATCTAATAGACAACGTAAATTCCTTTGGTTTTCACCTTCTATAATGTTCAATGAAAGAACTTCTAGTCGCTTTCGATAATGCTTGCCGATTCAGGAGAAACCAACCGTTCGATAAAATTGCCTCGCCATCACTAGCGGTATCGTAGGTGACTCCAACCACTTGTTTGAGTTGGAGGTGCTTTGCTCTCCCCTCACCATCGTTTCCGTTGGTATCGATAACACAATCGTGCGGGGATCGAGATTCGACTCAATAGCATCCATGCTATTGAGTGCGGGGAACGCTCTAATACTCCCACCGTCGTAGAAGAAGGCCGGAATTTGACTATGAACGCGCTGCAATTATTGACCCAGCAACTCGATCGCCGGTGGAAAAAATTCTGCACGAACGCGGCGAGATCGGCACGCCTGGTCCAAAAGCAACTGCACGATGGTGCGAGATCCCGCCGCCCGATCGCTTCACCGGTTTCGGGGGCAGTTGCCTTAGTCTGTTTGACGACCGTTGTCGGTCAGCGATTTTACAACGAACCTCAGTTGGCCGAGGGAACCCGCGCCCCGGAAACCATTTACGCACCGGAAGCCGCGCGGGTGCCGGACTGGCAAACCACCGAAGCCGAACGGCGCGAAGCCACCATTGCCTCCTCTCCGGTCTTGATGCCCGATGAGGAGACCGATATCGAAATTACCAAACATGTCAGCAAAACCCTGAAGCGGGGTAACGAACTTCGACTGTTGGCAGGGGCGTTTCCCTACGTTTCCACGGGGTTTTTGACGCAACCGGTCCAGCATTACCTGCGCAGTGCCTCTCGCTGGGAGTGGCAGGCGGTACTCGCCGCCGTGCAAGATACCGAATCCAAAGACCCGGAATCCACAGATGGGGACAAAACGGAACCGACCTCTCCAGAAAGCCGCCAACTAATCGAAGACCTGCGTTCGGCGACGGCGCGAGGATTGACCCAAGGCATCGATCGCCTCGTGGGTTCCCCCAACGATTGGTCGGGACTGGCCCTCGAGCAACTCCAACGATATCGCGATACTCATTCGGCTGAGGAGTTCGGCAACCTCAGACGGCGCGTCAACCTCGCCCGCGCTCAATACGAGGAAGCGATCGCCGCCCTCAAGGCAGAATCCGAATCGATTTATACCCGCGAGTTGTTCGACTTGTCCGATGCCCAGTGGCAAAGCACCCAAACTCAGGTGGAACAGACGCTGAATTTGATGCTCAACGGGCCGGGTATTGCCCAGGGAACCCCCGAAGAACTGATCGAAGATGCGGTGCGGTTGCACTTGCAAGTTCTGTTTCCCGATGGCGATAACTCCGTGGCGGTTGCTGTCTTGCTCTCGGTACTCCAGCCGAATTTAGTGCCCGATAACGAACAAACCCGCCTCCGCGCCGAACAAGCTGCCCGTGCCGTGGAGACGGTCTACGTCAACATCGAGCAGTACGAACCGATCGTTCGGGAAGGGGAAGAAGTAACCCGCGCCGATTTCGTGCTACTCGATCATTTCGACTTGGTACAGCGCACCCCCGTGAATTGGATGGGATTAGTGGGATTTAGCGGCGTAGTGTGCGTCACCCTAGGGGGATTTTGGCTGGTGGAACGCCGAGTCTTGCCGAAAGTCCGCCAGCGCGATCGCATCTTGATTTTAATCTTGGCCCTCAGCGCGCCGGTGGTGGCAATTTTCCCCCTCTCTACGACCAGTTTGCCGGCGATCGGATTGCTCCTGGGCAGTTTCTACGGCTCTTTCGTGAGTACGACGGCAGTGGGGTTGCTGGGGTTGTTGATGCAAATCGGCATCGGGGCCACCCTGGACGGCAGCTATCTGATTGCCGGGGCGATCGCGGGTTTCCTCGGGGGGGCGATCGCCGGACGGCTGCGGTGTCGGGAGGAATTGGCACTGCTAGGCTTGGGAGTAGGTTTTACCCAGGGCATGGTCTATCTGATCGTCAATTTGATTATGAGCGGTGCGGCGGGCCCGGTCTGGACGATTTTGCTGGGGGAGGCGGGCTTACAAGCGATGCTGGGCGTCTCTTGGAGCATTGTCGCCTTGGGATTGAGTCCCTATCTCGAGCATCTGTTCGATTTAGTCACGCCGATTCGATTGGCGGAGTTGTCCAATCCCAATCGCCCCCTGCTCAAACGTCTCGCCCGAGAAGCCCCTGGCACGTTCCAACATACTCTGTTCGTCGCGACTCTCGCCGAAGCCGCCGCCCGAGACTTGGGATGCAACGTGGAGTTGGTACGGGCGGGCACGCTCTATCACGATATCGGCAAAATGCACGATCCGTTGGGGTTCGTGGAAAATCAGATGGGCGGTCCGAACAAACACGATCGCATTAACAATCCCTGGCTGAGTGCCAAAATTATTAAGAAGCACGTCAGCGAAGGTTTGGTCATGGCTAAAAAGGCGCGGTTGCCTAAGGCGATTCAAGCCTTTATTCCCGAACATCAGGGCACGATGCAAATTGCTTATTTTTACTATCAAGCCAAGCAAAACTATACGGGACAGCGACAGGTTAGAGAAGAAGATTTTCGTTACCCCGGACCGATTCCCCAATCGCGAGAAACGGGGATTGTGATGTTAGCCGATTCTTGCGAAGCCGCGTTGCGATCGCTTGAAGATGCCACCCCCGAAGAAGCCCTCACCATGGTGAATAAAATTCTCCGCGCTCGCTGGAAAGACGAGCAATTGGTAGAGTCGGGTTTGACTCGCGGGGAGATGTCGCAAATTGCTGAGATTTTTGTCCGAGTTTGGCAACAGTTCAATCACAAACGGATTGCCTATCCCAAGGCAATGATTTCTCCGGCGTGCCAAGGAAATAATTAATATTTATAGCTAAGCGCGTAGTGCTTAGAACATTTAATTTTGCACAAAAAATACCGTAGGTGTCAACGGCCGTTGAACCCTACAAAATTTCTAACAACTCAACCCGAATTTATTGTCCTAACCGCCATGCGCTTAGCTATAAATGGGGGATGCGTAAGTAATAAGTAATAAGTAAAAAATCGGAAATACCTATTTTTTTTATTGCAAAAAAATATAGTAGTTCTCAGTCTTATGAGGTACACCCCAATTCTATTCCCTATTCCCTAAAACCAAAAACTCTTTACCTCATGAGTATGAGAAGCGCTATACTTACGATTTCGACTGGTAAAGCCAAAATTGATAGTCTTTTTGCCAATCAGAATCTGGAGATTTTACTCTGGGTAAGTTGACCTGAAGAGTATAATTTGGAGAAATACAAATCATATTAATATCTCCTCTGCCATCAAAAATATTTTTAGCATTTTGACGAAAGTTATCTGCCCTAAAAAAATAAGAAAAATGCCAGTAAATTGAATAGCCGATTTTTTGGAGCAGTTGAATGCACGCTCGCGTCGATTGCGATTTTTTAGCTTCTAAATACAGAAAAGGCTGGCATTTTGCTAAGGTTTCTCTTGCCCCAAGTAAAACCTCAAATTCCATCCCTTCCACATCAATTTTAATCAACCGACATCGATCGAGTTCCAGGCTATCTAACGTCATCATCGGAACTCGTTCCCCTCGATAATCCCCTTGGAGGGAAATCGCCCCAAAATTTTCCGATCGCCGATAGTCAATTTCCGGAATCTCGATCGATCCGATTTCTCGTCCCACAGCGGCGTGAATGCAAGCGACATTTTGAAAACCATTCAAAACCATCCCCGCACAGAGATTGTGAAAGATCGTGCGCTGAGGTTCGATGGCATAAACTTTTCCCGTTTGTCCCACCTTTTTCGCCAAACAAGCGGTTACCGTTCCCACATTTGCCCCCACATCGATCGCCACATCTCCCGATCGCACTAATTCACTCATCAGTAAATTAGAATCTTCTGCAAATTCACCGTACAATTCTAGAGCGCGACCGATGACGTTATCGGCAATAGGGTAGACCAAAACTCCATGTTTGCACTGACGAATGCGATTGAGTCCCACTTCCATCGCGGGAAACTCAATGTGGGGAAAAATCGGGAAATCGGTCATTAGACATCTGGAGGAAAAGGGAGAATTTGTCTGCGAAGTTACGTGGTGACTTCGCATCCAGTCACACCTGGCGTAACAACAGACCTTAAATACTCAAGGCAATTTTACCCATCATCGATCCCAACCCCAACCTCTCGTGGGCGGCTGCCGCTTCAGCCAAGGGAAAGGTTTCACCCAGATGAATCTTCAGCTGGTTGTTATCAATTAAACGGGTGCATTGTTGCAAAATTTTACCTTGTCGTTCCTGTTCTTCCACCAAGTTTTGTAACATCGGCGTTAGCATCAATTCGAGGCTAATTCTCAAATTGCGCGATCGGGCCGTTTTCAAATTCCCCAACTCGGCATTGGGTTCGAGAATCGTCACCAAATCTCCGTAAACTTTCACCGCCGGAACGGTTTGGAAAAAGGTTTCACCCCCCACAGTATCAAACGCCACGTCTACCCCTTCCCCATCCGTCCAGTCGAGAACGGCTTCGGCAAAATCCGTTTGTTTGTAGAGAATTGGCAAATCCACCCCCAACTTCCGGACGAACTGCGCCTTTTCCGAAGACCCGACGGTGGTACAAACCATTGCCCTCTGGAGTTTAGCCAATTGAACCGCGACATGTCCCACCCCGCCCGCCCCGGCGTGAACCAGAACCGTTTGCCCCGCTAGCACTTTGGCGCGATCGTACAGAGATTCCCAAGCGGTAATTAGAACCAGGGGGGCAGCGGCGGCTTCAGTAAAGCTGAGGGAAGTGGGTTTTCGGGCAACGCAATGCTGTTCGACAACGGCAAATTCTGCATAGTTCCCCCTTGGGCCTCCCAAACCGCCATGGCAGAAATACACTTCATCTCCCACTTGAAATCGATCGACCCTCGATCCGATGGCTTCAACGATTCCCGCCCCATCACAACCTAAAATATGGGGAGTTCGATCGGGGTAGAACGTCCCCCGGCTGCGGATTTTAGTATCGATGGGGTTGACTCCTGCCGCCCGCAACCGGACTAAAATTTCGGTATCGGTTTGCAGGGTGGGGTCGGGAACCTCTTGCAGTTGCAGGACATCGGGGTTCCCAGCCGCAGTCATCACAACAGCTTTCATAGCTAATAATTTTAGATTTTAGATTTATAGCGCAACGCTGGCCGTTTATTTACCCGATCGCGCCGGGTAGACTTTTTCCATGCCCCGTTCCTCATTACTGAAAACGTGTAACGAAAAGGTCGCGAACTGCTACGAGTGAACGATCGATAACCCTTACCCGGTTAAGGAAATCGGGACAAAGCAACCGTCACCAGAAACCGCCGCCCAGTTTGGGGATAAGCTTCTAAGTTTCAGATTGTACAGCAGTTCGATCGCGAACTGGCAATGCACACCTGAAAGCACTTAACGCTCCAGATTAGATGACGGTATTCGCCATACTCCGTGCAATGATATTTGTTTTTGAACGGGCTAGGAGGGATTCGAACCCCCGACACCGTGGTCCGTAGCCACGTGCTCTAGTCCACTGAGCTACAAGCCCTTGCTCGTGGTAGTTTTGTAACCAACCCAAATATAATACCACACCTAAAAGCATCATGCAAAACAAAAATTCTGAATTTTCTCTTTCCCATCTCGATGCTGCTGGAGATGCGCGAATGGTGGACGTTTCAGCCAAACCGGCGACGGTGCGGGAAGCCACTGCCGAAGGTTGGGTGCGGATGCAAGAGACGACACTAGAGGCGATCGAAGCAGGCAACGCACCGAAAGGAGATGTGTTGGCAACGGCGCGGCTGGCAGGAATTATGGCGGCGAAACAAACCGCCGGGTTGATTCCCCTATGCCATCCCTTACCGCTGCAAAAAATAGACATTCAAATTGTCGCCGAACCCCAATTTCCGGGATATCGGATTCAAGGGACGGTGAAAACGAAGGCAGAAACTGGAGTAGAAATGGAAGCTCTCACGGCTGTTTCCGTAGCGGCTCTCACCCTATACGATATGGCAAAAGCTTTGGAAAAATCCATGGCGATCGAAGGAATTCGCCTGCTTCGGAAAACTGGGGGGAAATCTGGAGAGTATCGCTATTGTCAGGAGCTTTAATCCCGAGGAGGAGCGTGGGGAGCAGGGGAAGCAGGGGGAGTGGGGGGAGCAGGGGGAGAGAGATACTGGTGTAAGCTTGAGCTGTCTGCCTCTTGAGTGGCGACTGCTAGATCGCCGCATCCGGAGCCTGCCGGCATCTTTCTCCTCACCCCATTAGCACGTCCTCCACGTTCCCCACCCTCACCTGTTTGTCCCCGAACTTCATATCAACCGCGACGAAAACGCAACCAGGCTTCTAAGAGGTTCTGGGCGAACCGGAGGTGAGTGGGGTGTTGCTGCCAAACCCGATCGAGTTGAGCGTAAATCTGAGATCGGGTTCCGTCAACGGTGGCAAGAGATGCCAAAGCATCGATTCTGACATGATTCTCGATGGCGAGGGCAAAAGGATGAATCAACTCTGCTGCCTCGGCACAAACGAGGTGAACCCCCAAAATTTCACCATTCGATCGGACGATCGCTTTGCAAAATCCCCCGGTTTCTCCGAGATACTGACACTTTGAGATCCCATCCAGAGAAGGTCGTAAAATAATGCAATCCTCTGGGTATCGCTCTCTAGCTTGGGGTTCGGTTAAACCCACCCGCGCCAAACTCGGTTCGGAAAAAGTCGCCCAGGGAATCGATCGATAGTCGATCGAGCGATTGGGGTAAAACAACGCATTGTGAATGGCAACTCGGGCTTCGCGGTTGCCGATACTCTCGAACGCATAACCCCCTAAGGTTTCTCCACAGGCATAAATTTGAGGATTCGTGGTTTGCAGTTTGGCATTGGCGCGCACTAACCCCCCATCAACGTAAACGTGAGCTGCCTTTAAATTGAGAGATGCCAGCCGGGGTTGCCGAGGGGTTGCCAGTAAAATTTCATCGGCCGCAATCGCTAAATTACCCGCCTGAACCCATTTCTTGCCATCGATTGCCTTGGTTTGAGTGACGGAAGTTTGGGTGAGGACGCGCACCCCTTCAGCTTCGAGTTGTGCTTGAATCCAACGCGCGGCTTCGGGATCTTCGTGGGGGAGAATTTGGGGTCCGGCAACGATGACGCTCACCTGAGTGCCCAACCGCACGAGGATTTGCGCGATTTCGATACTGGTGGGATCGTCTCCAATAATCGTTAACCCCTGGGGTAGCCGTTGCTCCTTACCGATCCACCGCAGGAGGGTTTGAGGGGTTAAGTAACCCGTTCGATCCAACCCTTCAATTTCCGTCGCGCGGTGCCGAGACCCCACGGCCAACAGGTAGTTTCGCCCTCGCAATCGCCGTCCCTTGACTGCAACGTGGAGGGTGGGTTGGCGACAAAATTCTCCTTTTCCTCGAATCGTATCGATACCCAACGCAGATAAAGCCGCCCGAGAGCGATGTTGCTTCAGATCTGCGGTTGCCCCAGATAACCAACGCCGGAGGCGATCGAAATCGATGGTGGGGGGTTTGGGTTCGGCAATGCGATCGCCACACCAAGACAAACCCATGTGTTGGGTCTGTTGCATCTGTTGCAGGAGGGGTAACAGGATATTGGACGGCCAATCCCCAGCAAAATCCCGAACGGGTTCGACAGTCGAGGGTTCGACCAAAGCAACTCTTGCCTTGAGAGCGTTTGCCGCGATCGCCGCCTCAACGGCCACCCTAGAACCACCCAAAATTACAATATCGTAGTCAAACGCCATCCAATTTCGCAAGCTAAATATAGGGTTAGGAATTGCTCGTCTTCATTACATCGGCAAGTCCGGCGAGCAAGCGTTGATTTTCATCTTGGGAACGGACGGCAACTCGAAAGTAACCCTCCCCCAACTCGGGAAAACTCAGACAGTCGCGAATCAAAATTCGGTGGCGCTCTAACAAAATTCTTTGCACCTGAGAACTGGGGCGTTGCGAGCGCACCAAGAGAAAATTGGCTGCCCCTTCATGACAGTATAATCCCGGTATTTGACTTAGCCCACTCTGAAGTTGCTCCCTTGCAGCAGTTAACCAATCCCAGGTTTGTTGCTGAAATTGGGTATCGCGGGTTGCGGCAATCCCAACGGCATCGGCTAAAGCATTCACCGACCAGGGATCGCGCCAACGCTGCCAGCGTTGCAGTCTCTGGGGATGGGCGATCGCATATCCCAGTCGCAGTCCGGGAATACTATAAAACTTTGTCAGAGAGCGAACCACAACCAAATTCTCCCACTCTCGAATCAGGGGAATCAGACTTTGTTGTTGCTGGGGGGGAAGAAAATCCATAAATGCTTCATCCACCACCACCAGGGCAAACTGCTCGAGATACGGTTCGATCGCCCCTCGGGTCCAGAGTTTTCCCGTGGGATTGTGGGGATTGTTGAGTAGCACTCCGACGATCTGGCTGCCTGTCGAGGTCGGAAGAGACCCCGGTAGGCGATCGCATCCGTCGATCCCCTCATCCGGTTCTTCCAAGACCATCGGACAGGCTTGAATGCGAGCGTTATAAGCTTTAAGCGCTCGCCAATAATCTCCAAAGGCAGGAACGATTAAATACGTTATATCGAGAGATGCGAGTTCCCGTCCCGCCCAGGTAATCAGTTCGGCTGCCCCGTTTCCGGGTAAAACCCAGTCCGGGGGCAGTTGATGCAATAAACCTAGCGCTTGCCGTAGTTGCCGATACTCTGGATCGGGGTACGCCTGTAGAACCCGCAGGCGATCGTCAATGGCAGCGATCGCACTTTTTGGGGGTCCGAGAGGATTGATACTCGCCGAGAAATCCAGAATATCGGAGGGGGAACAGCCGGCGATCGCGGCTGCCCAACGTAAATTTCCCCCGTGTGACGGTCGGTTCACAATCCGATTTACTTAGGGGCGACCTTTTCTTTAAACAGTTTTCCCGCCGAAAATGCCGGGACTTTGGTGGCGGGAATGTTCATCTTTTCTCCGGTTTTGGGGTTGCGGCCCTCACGAGCTTTGCGATCCCTGGACTCGAAAGATCCGAAGCCCACTAAGGTCACTTTGTCGTCGCCCGAAACCGCTTCCATGATGGTTTCAAGCGCAGCGGTGAGCACCGCATCCGCTTCTTTCTTGGTCACGTTCGCTTTGTGGGCGACCGCATCCACCAGTTCTCCTTTATTCATATGAAAACTCCTTTGTTGTTTTTAGGATTCATCTTTGCAGGTGGTTTCAGCCACCAGGGGCTGAAACTCCTATAGACTCATTGTTTCACTGACTTATTCTAAAGGCTGTCTGTCTAATATGGATCGATAGAAACGTTAATTTATCTAGATTTCGAGTTTTTTTAGGAATTTAGAGTCTTTTTGTATCGATTTTTTACTCGATCGTACCGATCTTGCCACGGATAAGTTATTTAGGACATCGGTGTGAGAGGAGGGGAATGGGGAATGGGGTGTAGGGTGTGGGGTGTAGG